>NZ_JANSIG010000010.1:0-52350 GCF_047461975.1 Synechococcus sp. R55.3
CTGCCAGTAGGGACAACCCAGATCCCTGCCGGTTCGCCCGTTCAGGTGCTGCAACTGCCCTGAAGATCCCTAGCCCTTCTTTCGCTGCTGCCGGAATAACCGTCATAGTCGTTTCAGTTTAGGATGAGATACCCGAGCTACTGGTCGCGCCAGCGGGACGGAGTCCTTGAAAAGCCTTCTGGCCCAGTGCATTCAATGTTTTAGGGTTTTAGGCATAGGTGCAGTATCCTGGCTTGGATCGAAATGACCATAATTTGCGTTAGAACTGTACTACGGTGGGCTATCATAGAGCCGAGACTGTCCTTTGGGGTTGAGTTCCCTCAGGACTCTGTTCCACCAACGCGAACAGCGATCTTCAACCATGCCCACTCCCGCTAACTCTCCTCCTCTTCAAAGCGACGAGGTTCTCAACCCTGAGGACTCCGTTCCGGCGGCGGCCCGTGAGCCTTTTTTGGGGCTGTTGCGAGACCTGGCGCGGGCCTACCAAGCCTTTGAAAATTATGCCGGGGTTCATATTCGGCAAATGGGGCTGACCGCCCCCCAATTTGATGTGTTGGTGACCCTCGGCAATACCCCTGGGATGACCATGAATGTCCTGGCCCAAAAAACGCTGGTGACCAAAGGGACACTGACCGGCATTGTGGATCGCCTGGAACAAAAAGGGCTGGTGCGCCGGGAAGTGCCCCCGGAAAACCGACGCTGCTTTAAGGTCGTGCTGACAGAGGCGGGGGAAAAACTGTTTGAGGAAATTTTCCCGGCCCACATCGCCTACTTGAAAGAGCGTTTCCAAAAGCTGGATCCCTCGGAAATGGCGCAGATCCAGGCTTGCCTTAAAAAACTGCAGGCTATTTTCTAGCGCTTTCAGATTCCCCTCTCCGATCCGGCTGATCAGCGACCCCCAAGCCGCAGTGCCGGAAGCAACCTCTAGCCCGGTTCAAACGGCTGCCCCAGAGCTGCCGGCGGAGTGGCCTTCACCGCCTGCTGGATCCAGCGCCGCAGCCGAGGTGGGATCCCGCGCAAGCCGTACTCCCACCATTCCCCAGAAGTGAGCACCAACACCAAAATCATCAACACAAAGGGAGCCACCGTAAAAACTTGGGTGGGCACGGCGCGGATGGTAGTCTGGGCAACTCCGGCAAAGGACTGCAAAATGCCGAACAGGTAGGCCCCCAGGGCTACCCGCAAGGGGTTCCAGCCGCCGAAGATGACGATGGCCAAAGCAATCCAGCCATACCCTGCTGTATGTCGGTGGCTCCAGCCGGCCTTGAAATCCAGAGAAAAAGCAGCTCCCGCCAAGCCCAATAGGGATCCCCCCACAAGGGTATAGACATAGCGCCAGAAAATGACATCGGTGCCCCGGGCAAAGGCTGCTGCCGGCTGTTCTCCCATGGCCCGCAACATCAGGCCAGGCCGAGTGCGATAAAAAAAGAACCAAGTTCCCCCGATGAGCGCGTAGCTGGCGTACAGCAACAGATCCCCTCGGAACAGGAGCGGCCCCAGCAGTGGCACCTCTCTCAAGAAGGGGATCGGCAGGCTGGGCACCGTTGGCCCTGGGATCCGCACGAACGGATTGCCCAAAAAGGAAGACAAATCCGCCCCCAACAGGGCCAAGACAAAACCAATGGCAATTTGGGATCCCTTCAGGGTCAGCGAGCCGAAGGCCACAATCCCAGCAAACAGCACTCCCACAGCGGCGGCAGCCAAAAAGCCCAACGCCAGACTTCCCGTCAGCTTGGCCACGGCGAACCCAACCATGGCGGCCAGCATGATCGTCCCCTCTGCGGAGAGATTGATCACCCCCGCCCGCTCGGTAATGGTTTCCCCTATGCAGGCAAAGACCAACGGTGTGGCGGTGGCAATGGCAGTAGAGAGAATGGCGACCAGTTGAGCAGCGTTCATGATGGGCCTGTCGAGAACTCGGGTTGGGTTGATGCATTTGCAGTTGCTGCGCGAATGCGCCTGTTGATCTGGGCATCGCCTCAGCCCAACACCCAGAGCATGAAAGCCACCCCCAAGGTGACGGCGCCGAACAGAGCATAGCTGATCTGGCGCAGCGGCCTCAGTTGCAGGGCATGCAGATCCTTAAGCCAGCCCAGCCCCAAGGATTCGACAAAGCGATCCAGCACCGCCTGCATAGGGTAGGCGTAAACCGATCCTTGCTCCTTAAAGTTCACCAGCACAACCAACAGTGTAGCGTAGCCCCAGAGGAGGCCCCAGAGCACAGCGCTCAACCCGATTAAAATTGGCTCGAGCATTGACCTTCCCTATGAGTGTGCCCACCGTTCGCGATGGCAGGACGGAGTTCTTCGAGCTTGGGGAGCTTCAGATCTCATTATTCCGGTTCTTTTCCCGTTGAGGCTGCCCTCCCTCAGGCAGTAGCCTAGAAGGGGTCCAAGCTCGCTTTTAGAGGTAAAGGGATTGGTTTTGCCGGTTCTCTTCTGCCCGTCCAGGCCAGGAGATGACAGACTTAGACTTGGAGTACCCGCTCAAAGTTATCTCGTCAAATCCCCATGAGTTCTCGCTACCTGCTGCCCCCCGCCGAACCCAAATCCGTCGGTACCGCCTACATCCTCTGGGCGTTGGGCATATTCGGGATCTGTGGCGTCCATCGCCTCTACCTGGGCAAGACCGGCACAGGCGTTCTCTGGCTGTTCACCTTTGGCCTGTTGGGCATTGGGCAGTTGATCGACCTGTTTTTGATCCCAGGCATGGTGGAGAACTACAACTTCAAGCTGGCCGTCCTGCAGGGATCCCGACCCTCCCCATCCCCAGCTTCCTCAAAAACCACCTCAGCACCTCCTCAGCCCCTCAAAGGTCAAGCTCTGATGCGGGAGATCCTGCGGCTAGCCCAACAGCGGCAAGGGATCCTCACCCTTGCGGAGATAGCTATCGACTTACCTGCCGACTTTGACGAAATTGAAAAGGCGCTGCAAGAGCTGAGCCGGCGGAGCATGGCTTTCCCCGAAAACAACCCGGTCACTGGAGCGGTAGAATACCACTTCCCTCACCTGCTGCACCGCTCCCCCGACCAACGTTCGCTCTAGATGCCCTCCTGCAGACCTCTACTGGGATCCCAGGATCCCTTGGCGCTTGGCTGCCCGAACCGCCCGGCGAAAGGTCAGCAAGCCCAGGCCGAAGTAGAAAATGCCGCTGGTCAGAGCCATGATCAGCCGCACGGGATCCAAGCCCGCCTCCCGCACCATCACGTCTCGCAGCAGCCCAGCCCCCGCCGTCATGGGCAGACTTTGCCCTAGCCACCTCAGGGATCCCGGCCATTCTTCCGTGGGAGCAGCCAACAGAAAAAGCAAGCCGAATTGGCTGATAATTAAAAGCTGCTGAATTCGCTTCCAAATCAGAGCGGCGGATCCCAGCAAAAACGAGAAGCCGTAGGCCCCCAGCACCACGCTCACCAAAGGCAACACCAGAGCAGGGGGAAACCGCAACCGGCTGCCCGTCAGCAATAAGATGACGCCCAGAATGACGACGACAATGGAAAAGCGCAACACCAAGCTGGCACAAGCCCGTGCCAAGAAGAGAGTGGCTGCCGAAAATGGCGAGAGCAACACCTGCTCCAAGGTGCCTGTCTGGGCTTCCACCTGCAGGTTGAGGGCGATGTCGTTCACCACAAAAATGACCAGCGTCCAGAGCACATAGCCGATCACCACCGCATCCAACCGTTCGCCAAATTGGGAGGCAGGCCCTGCCACATATTGGGCGCCGGCAAAGAGGGCATAGAAGAAGAACGTGGTGATCAGGATCCCGCCCAGGGCCTCCGCCGGATAGCGAATGTACTGGATCCAGGCCCGCTTCAGTTCAGCCCAAAACAGGTGTATCACCGGCATCATCCTTGCCCCTCTCCCCTTTTCAACAACTCGAGGAAAATATGGGTGAGATCGGCTTCCTCTCGTTTGAGGCTGAGCAAGGGCAAAGGCTTCAAGATCTCCAGCACCTGATAGAGCATCTCTGGCGGGCCGCTGAACCGCACCCGATGGGATCCGAGAATCTCCACCCCTTGGCGGGCCAGTTGTTCAAACCTCCAGGGATCCAGCCCCTGTTCCAGCTCGATCCGGTAAGTACCGACGGCGCCGGCAAAGTGCCGGATCAACTCTCCCGTGGGGGCTTGGGCGATGATCACCCCTTGTCGAATAACGGCTACCTGATCCGAGAGCGCTTCCGCAATATCCAGTTGATGGGTGGTGAGCAAGATGGCTCGACCCGAAGCGGCAATTTGGCGGATCAGGGATTTCACCGCTTGCGCCGATTCCACATCCAACCCCAGGGTGGGCTCATCCAGCAGCAACAGGGCCGGTTGATGCAGGAGGGCGACGGCAATGGCCACCTTCTGCTGCATGCCCCGCGAAAGGGTTTGCACGGCCACATCTTGTTTCTCCTGCAGGCCAAAGGTCTCCAGCAGCTCTAACCCCCGTTGCCGAGCGGTTCTGGGGGATAGCCCCCGCAGCACACCGAAGTACTCCAGGTTCTGTAGGGGGGTCATCCGCCAGTAGAGGTTGCGATTGCCTTCCAGCACTGCCCCCACCTGGGCCAGGGCCCCCGGATCGGTATGGGGATCCCGTCCAAGAATGCGCACTGTGCCCGCGTCCGGTTGGATCAGCCCGGCAATGAGCTTGATGGTGGTGGTCTTGCCGGCCCCGTTGGGCCCCAGAAAAGCCAGGATCTCCCCTGCCGCCATCGTCAGGGATACATCCACCACCGCCCGCACCTCCTTGCTCCCCTGCCGGTAGGTCTTCTGCAGGTGGTGGGCTTCTAGAACTTTACATGACGCGAACACGATGCAAAAAGGAGGGCAAAAGTTCAAACAGAGGAAGGCCGCCCACCCATCCCACTTTCTCACATCAGAGCATGAACCCACCCCGAGAGGGATCCAGCAGGATTCAGGAGGTTGTCAGGGCCAAACTCATTTTGTCTAGCCACTGCAAAAGGCTCTCCAGTTGCTGCGCTGCCGGTACCATCCCCAGACCCCGCACCGTCACCTTGCCCGGTTGGTAAACAAAGCGAGGCTGCAGGTGAGTGGGCAGGGCCTCTTTCAGGCGATTCCAAGCGGGCTCCTCCATGGGGGTTTCCAAAAGCACATGCTCTTTGGCCGGTTTGATGCGGGAAAAGCCCAGGGCTCGGGCCAGCACCTTCAGCTCCATTACCCGCAGCAGCTCCTGAGTGGGCTTGGGCAGGGGGCCAAAGCGGTCTTGCCATTCTTGGGCAATTTGCAACAGCTCGACCCGAGAGCCAGCAGCGGCCAGTTGTCGATAAGCCTGCATCTTTTGATCTTCGTCGGGAATATAGCTTTGCGGGATCATAGCGGTAACATTCAGGTCGATTTGCGTGTCCTCCACCTGCGGGATCTCCTGGCCGCGAATTTCTCGAATAGCCTCTTGCAGCATCTCCAGGTAAAGATCGAAGCCCACTGCATTGACTTGCCCCGATTGCTGCGTTCCCAACAGGTTGCCAATGCCGCGAATTTCCATATCCCGCATCGCCAACTGATAGCCGGATCCCAGTTGGGTAAATTCCTGAATGGCCTGGAGACGTTTGCGGGCGTCCTCGCTGAGGATCCCATCTTCTCGATAGAACAGCCAAGCATGCGCTTGGATCCCGGCCCGGCCCACCCGCCCCCGCAGTTGGTACAACTGAGCCAATCCAAACTCCTGGGCATTTTCAATCAAGATGGTATTCACTCTGGGGATATCCAAACCCGATTCGATGATGGTGGTACAGACCAAAATATCGGTCTCGCCATTGTTAAAGGCCAGCATGGTGGATTCCAGCTCTCCTTCCGGCATTTGCCCGTGGGCAATGGCAATGCGGGCGCCGGGCACCCATTCCCGCAATTTGGCGCTGGCTTCTTCGATCCCTTCGATGCGGTTGACCACATAAAACACTTGCCCACCCCGATCCAATTCCTGGCGGATGGCTGTGCGGACAACCTCAGGATTGTAGGGCGAAAGGTGAGTTTTAATGGGCCGACGGGAAGGCGGGGGAGTTTGGATCAGGCTCATTTCCCGCAGCCCCGACAAGGCCATATACAGGGTGCGCGGGATGGGGGTGGCGGTGAGCGTCAGCACATCCACCTGGGTTTTCAGCAGCTTAATCTTCTCTTTTTGGTTGACGCCAAATCGCTGCTCTTCGTCAATCACCAAAAGGCCCAAATCGCGAAATTGTACATCCTTGCCCAAAAGCTGGTGGGTGCCCACCACAACATCCAGTTCGCCGCTTTTGAGACGGGATAGGATTTCTTTTTTCTCCTCCGAGGTGCGGAAGCGGTTGAGCAGCCCCACTTGAATGGGATAGGGAGCGAAGCGCTCTTTTAAGGTGTGATAATGCTGCTGGGTGAGAATGGTGGTCGGCGCCAAAAGAGCCACTTGCTTGCCGGCGGTTACGGCCTTGAAAATGGCGCGGATGGCCACTTCCGTTTTGCCAAAACCCACATCTCCACACAGCAGCCGATCCATGGGGCGAGGGGATTCCATATCCCGCTTGATCTCTTGGACAGCGCGGAGTTGATCCGGCGTCAGGGGATAGGGGAAAGAGTCCTCCAGCTCCTGTTGCCAGGGAGAATCGGGCGGGAAGGCATAGCCCCTCTGTTCTGCGCGCTTGGCATAGAGTTCCAACAGGTCAAAGGCTACTTTTTGCAGGCTCTTTTTGACTTTTTGCTTGGTCTTTTCCCAAGTGCTGCCGGACATTTTGTGCAGGGCAGGAGGCCCATCCCCGCTGGCCCGGTAGCGGGAGAGGGAGTTGACCTGGTCGGCAGCTACCCGCAACAGGCCATCGCTGTATTGAATGACCAGATACTCGCGGGTTTCGCCCCCGATGGTGAGGGTTTCCAGGCGCAGGAATTGGCCGATGCCATGCGCCTTGTGGACAACAAAATCCCCCGGCTTGAGCAGGTTGGGATCCACCTGGCGGGAGCTGGCTTGGCGGCGCTTGCGCACATAGGTCGGGGTGGCCAGGCTGTGTTGGCCGAAAAACTCGCGGTCGGTGAGCACCACCCATCCCAGCGTGGGCAGGAGAAACCCCTCCAGATCGGCCAAGCCGGAGTACTTCAGGGCCACCGGGGTGTAAGACTGTAGCTGCCGCTCGATGGCGGGGAAGTCTTTGGGGTTGGGCACATACTGGGCGGGGCAGTCGTGTTCTTGCAGCAGAGCCACGGTGCGGGAGGGCTGAGCAGAGAGGATCCACACCTGCAACTGCTGCTTGCGGTACTCGCGCAGGGTTTTGGCCAGGGATCCAAACTGGTGGGGGATGGCGGGAACGGCCCGGCTTTTCAGGTCGATGGCGGCGGATTCTCCCGGAGTGAGAGCGGCGTGGAGCGCTATGGCACGGGCCAACAGGCGGGGGAAGGGATCCCAGTCGGGAGCATGGAGATCGAAGGGGCGGTGAAAGGGCTGCAGAGCCGGCTCCGCAACCTGGGCCTGTTTCCACTGTTCTTGGGCGTGGTAGAGCCACTGCTGGCTGTGGGCCTGGCACTGCTCTGGCTCGTCGATCAGGATGAGGGTGGTGGGATCCAGATAGCTGAGCAGATTGGCGGGAGGGGTGTAGAGCAGGCCGAGAAAACGGCGCAAGCCCTCCGGGGGGGTGGGCGACTGCTCCAACTGCTGCCGTAGGCCCTGGGAGAGCTGATCGGCTTTTTCCTGCAGAGCCGGCCAGAGGATGGGTCCGTAGCCAGTGGGGGTCAGCCAGACGTAGGGGATCCCATCTTGGGAGCGCTGGCTCACCGGGTCGAACTCCCGCAGTCGCTCCAGCTCGTTGCCAAACCACTCTAGGCGCACCGGCCACTCGCAGGCCACCGGGAAAACGTCGAGAATATCGCCCCGTCGGCTCCACTGCCCCTCACTTTCCACCAAATTCACCCGCCGGTAGCCCAGACGGGTCAACTGCTGCCCCAGTTGCTGGGGAGACATCTCCAGGCCAGGTTCCAGCTTGAGACAAAAGGCCCGAAACACCTCTGGGGGGGGAAGGTGGGGCTGTAGGGCCCGCTCCGTAGCCACGATGGCAAGCCCGGTTTTGCCCTGGAGACAATCGGCCAGCACCTGAAACTGGCCCCACACCAGCTCCGGTTCCAGGTCAAAAGGTTCGTAGGGGGAAGCCTCTGAAGTGGGGTAAAGCTGCACGCTCTCCCAGCCCATGCCTTCCAGTTGCGCCGTCCAGCGGCCCGCCTCCTCCAAGGTAGCCGTGACCACCAACAGAGAGCGACTTTCCTGCTGGGCCAAAGCTGAGGCAATCAACCCCTTCGGGATCCGCCCTGCCCCCTCCAGATCGGCCCGTCGCTGTGATCTCAACCGGGCGGCCAACTCTTGAATCAAGCCAGATTGGGCGAGAAAGCGCACCAGGGGGATAAACGACATCTTCCACCCCACACTGCAAACTGGGATCCCAATTCTGGCAGGCTCCGGGGACGATCAGCAGCCGTCTGCCGGCTTTGTAAACCGGAAGTCCTCCCTTGCTGGGAATCGCTCCTCGATCTATTAGGGCAACAGTTTTGTTGTTTTTTGTTGTTTAAAGGCGAAGAAAACCACAACCTTATGCTAACGACCTGCCAGTCTTCGGCCGCTGGGTTCACAGTGCACTTTTTGCCTTGTAGTCTAAATCACAAAAAAAGCCTATACTTCACAGAATCCTAAAATTAACCTTTAGAGTCGGACAGCTTGTCGATTGTCTTAGCCAAGATTCGATGTTAGAAGGAGCCACAAAGCGCGGCTTTCCCGGCCTCATCTGATGTCTGCCAGTCAGCAAGATGTTTTTCATGCAAGAGATGTAGCTGTATCAATTGCAGCAGATGTTGTCGGAAAAAGCTGCATGAATCAATCCACCTAAACTTGGTACAAATTATGTTTCTAGACACCGTCGCGCTTTCTCGGCTACAATTTGCCCTCACGGCTATTTTTCACATGTTGTGGCCGGTCTTAACAACAGGAATGGCCATTTATCTTGTTGTGATTGAGGGGCTTTGGCTAAAAACCCGCAACCTAGATTACTACCGCCACGCCCGTTTCTGGTCAAAACTCTATGTGTTGAACTTCGGTATTGGCGTGGCCTCAGGCTTGCCAATGGCCTTTCAATTTGGCATGAACTGGGCACCCTTTTCCGAAGCGGTGGGAGATTTTTTTGGAACCATCCTGGGGTTTGAAGGCACGATGGCTTTTATGCTGGAGGCCAGCTTTCTGGGGATCATGCTGTTCGGCTGGGATCGCGTGCCGCCGGTGATTCACTGGATCTCGACGATCCTGGTAGCTTTTGGTGCCAACCTATCCACCTTTTGGATCCTGACGGCCAACTCTTGGCTGCAGACACCGGCAGGTGGCGTGTTCGTGGATGGGAAATTCGTGGTGCGGGACTACCTGCAAGCAATCGTCAACCCCTTCATGGTCAATAGCTTTCTGCACATGTTCTTTGCCACCTTGGAAACCTCTTTGTTTGTAATCGGTGGCATCAGTGCTTGGTACATTCTCAATCGGCGGCACAGCGAGTTTTTCTCCCGCTCCCTCAAAGTGGTCTTGGCGATGGCCCTGGTGGTTGCCCCCCTGCAGGTGTATATCGGCCATTTGAGCGCAGAGCAAGTGTATCGCTATCAGCCGGCCAAGCTGGCGGCCATGGAGGCCCAGTGGGAGACGATCCCTGCCGGCGAGCGGGCAGACTGGAGCCTGTTGGCTGTGCCCAACGACCGCGAAGAGCGCAACGAGTGGGAGGTGAAGATCCCCGGCGCGCTGGGCTATCTGCTGGAGTTTAAGCCCCGCTTGGATCGACCCATTCAAGGGCTCAAAAGCTGGGATCCCCAAAATCGTCCCCACATGGTCGGCCTGATCTACTACTCCTTCAGAACGATGGTGGCCATTGGTCTTTTTCTGGCCGGGCTTATCGGAGTCACCCTTGTCCAATGGCTGAGAGGCAAGCTATCGGCAGAAGCCCTTTCTCAGCAGAAATGGCTGATGAGAGCTTGGGTCTTCGCAGGGCCCTTGGGATATATCGCCGTCGAGACCGGTTGGATCGTTCGCTGTGTGGGTCGGCAGCCCTGGATTGTGTATGGACAACTGCGCACGGTGGACTCGGTTTCACCGCTGCCGGCAGGAGAAGTGTTGTTCTCCTTGATCGGCTTGACCATCTTGTACACCGTGTTTTTCGTGGCCGCCCTTTACTTTGGCAGCCGCATCATCCGCAAAGGGCCCAACCTGGAGTTGCCCGCTCCTGCCCCAGCAACGCAGCCGGTGATCGTGATCGAGCCTGCCCGCCACGAGCCAGATCGCCGTCCTGCAGAAGCTCGGTAGCAGCAGTTTGGTAGCCATCTAACTGGTGACTCCAAGTAGCAACAGGGCAACGTAGCAGGCCCATTCCCCACAGCAGTGAAACCCTTCGCTACGTCAACTCCCAACTTCCCTTCCCTAGAGGGAGAGGGACTGGGGATCGCCATCGGGAACTGTCTCGCACTGGTCAGAAATACTCAAAGCAGAGGGAACAGCGATGGAATCTTTTGAGCCTTTACAGCGGTTTCTGCCCCAGGTTTGGTTTTTTATCCTGGGCCTATTCCTATTTCTCTACGTTCTGCTGGACGGGTTTGATCTGGGAGTTGGTATCCTCTCCCTGACGGCCTCCAGCGAGACGCGGCGCAGCATTCTCATGACCAGCTTGGGCAATGTTTGGGATGCCAACGAGACGTGGCTGGTGTTGATGGGGGGATCCCTATTCGGATCTTTCCCCCTTGCCTACGCCACCATTCTCAATGCCCTCTACATACCCTTGGTGATCATGGTGGTGGGCCTGATCTTGCGGGCCGTTTCCTTCGAGTTTCGGGAGAACGCCGACAACAAGCTGGTGTGGAACATCGCCTTCGGGGTGGGCAGCTTTTTGGCGGCCTTGGGTCAAGGGTTTGCCTTGGGCAGCGTCTTTGAAGGGATCCAAGTGGACGAAGCCGGCCACTTTGCCGGCAGCCCCTGGGATTGGCTGACCTGGCGCACGCTGTTGGTGGCTCTTACTTTGATCCAGGGCTATGTGTTAATCGGCTCAGCCTACCTAATCGTTAAGACCACCGGCGAGCTTCAGGAAACCTACTACAAGACGGCAACCATCGCCACCTGGACCACCCTGCTTGGGGCGCTGTTTATCACTGTCAGCACGCCCATCATGTCCGAGCAGGCGCGATCCCAGCTCTTCTCGCCTCCCCTTTTCTACATCTTTGCCGCCATTCCGGCGCTGGGGCTTTTGTTTGTGGCGTTGTTGCTGCGCAGCCTGCGCCGGCGGGAAGAAAATAGCGTTTTGGTTTACACCTTTTTGATTTTTGCACTTTCTTTTGTCGGCTTGGGGTTCATGGTTTTCCCCAACATTATTCCCCCCAGCGTCACCATCTACGAAGCGGCAGCCTCCCCCAGCTCGCTGGTGTTTATGCTCACCTTTATTGGCTTTCTGATCCCGGTTATCTTGTCCTACAACATCTACAACTACGTGGTGTTCCGGGGCAAGATCGTGGTGCAGGAAGTGGCGGCGGAAGAGGCCAAAGTTCCAGAGGCAGTTTAAGCTGGCCTGAGGATGCAGCAATAACCCCGCCCGGTGATGGGCGGGGCAATTTTTTAGGTGCAAGCGAACGTCTACAGAGAAAGGCTCTCACTCTCTCTTGAGCCATTGCCGGATCTGCTCGGCAGCTACATCGCGACCTCCCAACCCAAAAGCCAACGCCACCGCCACGGCAATCGCCCCCAGAACCAGACCAAAAGCCAACACCACAATGTCGGTGGCCACGCCCATCTGCTGCAGGGCCATGGCGCCAACAAAAACCAAGATAGCCACCCGCGCCGCCTGGGCCAGTACCCCTGAGGAAGGGCTACCCAAGCTCTTGATCATAGAGTAGGCCAAATTGGCCAAATAAAGACCGATCCCAAACACCAGGGCGCCGATGAGCACCCGACCGGAAATCAGCAACAGCCCCTGCACAATGTCGGTTAGGGCGGCAAACTGCAGCAACTCCACTGCCGGCACCGCCCCAAACAAGACCACGCCTACCCAGACCACCAAGCCGGCGATCTCGGAGGGAGTGCGACGTTTGGCAGCGGGATCCCCTTCAGGCTCAGGAGCAGCGGCCAGGGGCAAGCCCAGCCCCGCGACCAGACGGTCAAAACCCACCGCCTGCAGTAACTGGGTGACTAAGCCGGCCAAAAACTGCCCTAGCAAGTAAAAGACGGCCAGGATCAAAGCGGATCCCGCGATCAAGGGAATGGCCCGCAACACCTGCTCCAGCATCGCCACCGCCGGATCGGAGATGGCCCGAATTTCCAAGGCATTCAGCGCCGCAATCACCACCGGGATCAACACCAAGACATACACCACCGTCCCGACGATCTGGGCCAACTGGGGAACGCCAAAGCGTGCCCCCAACCGATTTGCCCCTGCTGCCACCAACAAATTGGAGACGATCCCACGCACGATGCGGGCCAAAAACCAGCCCACTGCACCGATGATCAGCGCTCCCAAAATCCGCGGCACCATCGACAGCAACTGATCCAGCAGGTTTTGCACCGGCTGCAGCGGCCCCTGCAGGTTCAGGGTATCCAGGATGATCGGCAAAAAGAACAGCAGAATCAGCCAGTAAAGGGCATTGCCCAAAGTTTCATTCAGCAGGAAAGGGGTGACCTCTGTACCTCCCTCTTGGCCGGTTGGGGTTCCTTCTGCACCTGCCTCACCGGCAGTGCTTTCCTGTTGCAGAGGCCGGGCCAACTGCTCATCGAGGTTGAAACGCCGCAGCCCCTGGATGACCGCCAGCCGAGCAACAGTAGCCACCACCCAGCCCACAGCCAGCAGCACCAGCGCCCCACCCACCCGTGGCAGATAACCGAAGATTTCCCCCAAAAACCTGTTGAGCGGATCCGAGACAGCTTGAAGCTGCAGGGCATTCAGTACCGCCACCAACACAAAAGCAAGAATCACCCAGTAGACGGCAGCGGCCACCCAGCGCTCCGTTTGGGGCAGCTTCTCGCCGGGCTTTTGGCCCAAAACCCAAGCAGCCAAGCGATTGTCCAGTTGCGTCCTTTTGAGCAGTCCTCTAACGCCGAAGGCTACTGCCGTGGCCACTATCCAACCCAGAATTAAGATGACAATCGCCGCAAGGAGATTGGGCATAAAATCGATAAGCCTAGACCAAAGACTGACGACAAAAGAGATGGCCTCATCTCCAATGGTGTTTCCAGAGGTGTCCATAATGATCCTCACAGCTTGAAAATGCTCAGGATGGACAGATAACAAGTGTAGGTTAACCTGAAGTGTTTTTTCAGGCAAGCTGGCCAGAGGGGGGATACGATATGAAAAATATATATTGAAGCAGAAATGTTGGATCTCGAAATAAAACTTTACATCTTATTAGCCCAAGGACTCCAGCCGTAAGTTGAAGCTCTGATCGGCCACCAAACGGCAAGGATCGAATTCAAGGTGTTGATATCGCAGGCTATAGCTTTTCCCCACCGAGCAGGAGCTCCGTGATCAAGTCAGCGTCTCCGTTGCACGGTAGATGCGCCTGCATTGGCTAGAGCCAATGTTGCCGGAAGGAGCTGTGTCGAGCAGTTTGCATCCACAAAACGAGAGCACTTTGATGATCTATAAAAGAATCAAATACGCAATCGGCGCCCGGTCAATGTGTTGTATTGCATTGTATCGCCCGCAGCCTTGATATTCTTAGCCCATTGGCTTGCTTGTTGTCTGGCTTGAGGTGTATCCCGAAAAACGTTCACAGCCCTTCAATTTATATACAATTGACGCTTTTCTAAATCGGTTTCTTCCAATACACCAGCGCATCTTCTCCGTTGTAATACCCCTTGCGACGTCCCAGCCGTTGAAACCCTGCCGATTCGTACAGGCGGATTGCCGCTTGATTGGAAGCCTTCACTTCCAGAGTAGCCCAGCGGCAGCCTGCTGCTCTCGCTTGGTTCAGCAGTTCTTCCAGAATCCGCCGGCCCAAGCCCTGTTGCCGGTGCTCGGGATCCACCGCCAGAGAGATGATATGTGCTTCTTCTTCAATACGCCAGAGAATGCCGAAGCCCACCAGCTCTTTTGTCACCTGCGTCGGCGAGGTGGGGCCTGGAGAGGGAAGGGGGAACTCCGTTTGGCCCAAGCCAC
Source organism: Synechococcus sp. R55.3 (assembly GCF_047461975.1). Lineage (NCBI taxonomy): Bacteria > Bacillati > Cyanobacteriota > Cyanophyceae > Synechococcales > Synechococcaceae > Synechococcus > Synechococcus sp. R55.3. The sequence goes on from NZ_JANSIG010000010.1 coordinate 14,104, forward strand.
ACGGGGCGCCAACGGCAACGGGTTCCGCCACTACACCAATCACCGTGCTTGTGGGTCGTTCCAGCTCCGCTCGATACCCCTGTTCTCCCCAGTATCCTCCGTAACACCGTCGATCCAGCTCCAGCAGTTGGGGCAGGGCGGTGATGTCCAGCACCTGCAGCCGATAACTCGTACTGCTCATAGTGGCCTAGTCCCGCAATTCGCAGAATTCCGCCAACAACAACTGCCCCAAGGGATCGTCATCGGGAGCCGCATAGGGCAAGGCTCTGCGGCTGATGCTCAAGATTTTGCCCCCCGATTGGGGATGGCACTCCGCACCGCTTTCGCGAACAGGCTTGAATTCGTAGTCGATCCCTTCGGTGAAGCCGGCTTCCTGTAGGTAGTCTTGGGCGGCTTTGAGGATCCCTTCTCGCAGTTGCGCTTTGACCGCAGGAGCCATGAGGTGGCGAACAAACCACTGGGCGCTGGCGGGATCCACCTCGGCCAGGTATTGGAGGGCAGGGGTCAACACAGCAGGGCGCTCTTGAGGGGACAAGCCGTTCACCTGCTGAGCTACCGCGGGCACATCCCGCCGTTGCATCGCCTGGATCAGGGCTTGTGTGGCTGGAGAAAATGAGGGATCCTGCGCTTGGCTCATGGCTGGGGGTACCAGAGGGATTCGAGGGTGCGAACAATGGTCTCTGCTTGCTGTAGGGAAGAAGCGGTCGGCAGACAGACGGTCACATGGCCCAGTTTCCGCCCTGGGCGGGCAGGGGTTTTGTGGTACCAATGCACCGCTGCCTGAGGGATCCCCGCTAAGCACTGCCGCTTTTCTGGGTAATCGCCGGTGGCATGCTCATAGCCCAAGAGGTTCACCATCACTGCCCCCGCACACTTGAGGGAGGGATCCCCCAAAGGCAGGCCGAGGATGGCCCGCAGGTGTTGCTCGAATTGTGAGGTGTGGCAGGCTTCCAGGGTGTAGTGGCCGGAATTGTGTACCCGCGGCGAGATTTCGTTGATCCAGATCCCGGCCTTGGGATGGGGGGGCGGCACCCAAAACAGCTCGATGCCGAACACGCCAACTGCACCCAGTTTTTCCATCAGATCGGCTGCTAAGCGCCGGATCTCGGCCTCGGTGGTTGGGGGGATGCGGGCAGGCACCAGGACATGGCGGCAGACTTGCTCGATCTGCACAGTTTCCACCACCGGGTAAACCCGGATCTCTCCCTTCAGCCCCCGCGCCACCATCACCGCCAACTCCCGCTCAAACGGGATCCATTCCTCCAGCAATAGCGGGATCCCCTTGGATTGGCCAATGGCCTGCTGCAAAGCCACTCGGTCGCGCAAGATGCAGGTGCCCTGCCCATCGTAGCCCTGTCGCCGTCGCTTGAGCACCACCGGAAAGCCCAACCCGGCCAGGTCTGCCGAATCCAACACCGCCTCCAGCGGAAAAAAAGTCGGCACCGGCAACCCCAACCGCGCCAGGAACTGCCGTTGGTGCAACTTGTCCAGCAGCGGCTCTAGCGTGCTGAGGCTGGGACGAAAGCGGGATCCCTCCGGATCCAGTTTTTTCAGCTCCGGCAGAGGGATAAACTCGTTTTCAAAAGTAACCACCGGGCAGCGCTCCAACAACTGGGCCGTGGCCTGGCTGTCGGCTGTGGATCCCCAAACCACCCCATCGGCCACTGCCACCGCCGGATCGGTGGGAGCAGCAGCCTGCACCACCAGCGGGATCCCCATCTGGCGAGCTGCCAAGGCCAACATCTGCGCCAACTGCCCGCCGCCAATCACCCCCACAGGTTGGGATCTCTGGTCTTTTGAGGATACCTGGGTTTCCACAGCCGTACCGTTATACTGGGTGGTGGGCCGCTGTCCATTGCTTCTTGGATCCAGAACCCCATTATGGGACCCCTTGCCCTCCAGCGCTAGGAGAAAAACGGTGGAACCCTCTCAACCCTCTGAGCTGAGAGCTCTAATCAACCGGGTTTTGGCGGACAAAGTCTTGACTCGCGCCGAGCAACAGCAGATTCTCAGTGCCGTCATGGCCGATCAAGAAATTTCCCCAGAAGAGCACGAACTGCTGGAATCGATTGTGGAGCGCCTAAACAGTGGCGAGATCCGCGCTGTCGATTGAGCCCTGCCTTAAGACTGAGAGTGTCCCTAGGATTTTGGAGAATTGGATCCCAGTCTGTCCTTCGGCGCTGGGTATTCAGTCTGCAATGCTTGGGTCAATCCCGGTGGGTGGATCGCCTAGAATAATCCACAACCCACCTCTTTCTGCTGCCATGAGTTCTCGCTCTTCAGATTGGTTCACGCGGGCTCGCCACATTTTTTACGGCACAGCCACTGCTCTGGTGGAAATCCTGCAAGACCCGGAAAAGCGCACCGAAAACCTCAACCGCCTTTCGATGGACTTGGGACAACTGGCGGCGGAGCTGGAGCAAAAGGGAGAGTTGATCGAGCAGGAGGCAGTTCGTTACGTTGAGAGTCTCAGGGATCCAGCCGCCAACGCCCCCTCGGCAAGTCCTGACTCTGAAGCGCCTGTCGAGAATGCTCCCCCGACACCAGCTTCCTCCCCCAACAAGCCGGCTATCTCCAGAGAAGAGATGGCTGAGTTGATGGAGCTGATCCATCAGATTGAGTCCTTGCGCCTGGATTTGGAGCGGTTGCGCACCTCGTCCTGAGTCCTGTGCGGTTCGATATCCTTACCCTTTTCCCCGAATTTTTTGAAACGCCGCTGCGCATTGGGCTGGTGGGCAAAGCCCTACAGCAGGGGATCGCCGAAGTCCACTGCACCAATCCACGCGACTTCGCCACCGACAAGCACCGCCGTGTCGATGATGAGCCCTACGGGGGTGGGGTGGGCATGGTGCTTAAGCCGGAGCCCTTCTTTGCTGCCGTTGCCTCCCTGCCCCGGCTGGATCCCTGTGAGATCATTCTGCTGACGCCCCAGGGGCAACCGCTAAACCAGGCGCTGCTGCAGGAGCTGGCCCAGAAGGCGCAGCTGATCCTGCTGTGTGGCCAGTACGAAGGCTTTGACGAACGCATCCGCCAATACCTGGCCACCCGCGAGGTGTCGCTGGGGGATTTTGTCCTGACCGGGGGGGAAATTCCGGCGCTGGCCCTGATCAACGGCGTGGTGCGGCTCTTGCCGGGCACTGTGGGCAAGGTAGACTCGTTAAAGAGGGAAAGCTTCGAGGCGGGGCTGCTGGACTATCCTCAGTACACCCGCCCGCCAGAGTTTCAGGGGTACAAGGTGCCGCCGGTACTCCTCTCAGGCGACCATCAAGCCATTGCCCGTTGGCGTCTGCAGCAGCAGCTGGTTCGAACCTGGCAAAGGCGGCCAGACCTGTTGGCCAAGCGCCCCTTGACCGCCGAAGAGCAGCAGTTGTTGGTAGAGGGGCTGGCGGAGCAGCACCCTCGTGTAAACGAAGCGGAGAAATAAATCATGCTCGGCAAGCTTCTCAACCGTCTCCTGAATCCATCGCCCGTCTGCTGGCGTGGGATCCCCTCGCCCCCAGTGCTGCTTCTGGTGGGGATGGCTTTGAGCTCGGTTCTGAGCGGCTCTGGGGTGGCCCTGGCTCAAAGTGGAAGTGTCAACGATGCCATTCGCCGCGACAGCAATCCCTCTCTGTTCGATGGCACCAGCATTAACGTCAACGATCTCTTCCGGGCTGCCGACTTCCTCTCTCGCCAAAGTGCCGCTTCCCGTTGGGACGGGAAGGCCAGCGTCGATGCTGCTGTGGAGCAATTCAACCAATCCCGCCGCCGCTCCCTGCTGCTTTCTCCCGCTTCCTTGACACCTGAGCCCACCCCTACCCCCTAAGTTGGATCCTATTCCCAACAAGTTCCCAACAAATCTGTTAGGATCGCAAAGCTGATCTTGTGCCCGCCGAAATGCGGCACTTTGTTTTCGGGATCCGTTAGGCTAGGAGAACACCGCCGTGGTTAAGAGCACCCCTTCCAGCAAAACCGATACGGAGCAGCGTTTGGATCCCGCCAGCCGGGGCCACTCCAAAGACAGTTCCACCGAACTCAAAGGGATCCCGGGCTTCATTCACGAGACCCGTGTGGAATTGGGCAAGATCGTTTGGCCGAGCCGCCGGCAATTGATCGGTGAGTCCGTAGGAGTCTTGCTGATTGTGTTGGCATTTGCTTCCTTCATCTACCTGGTCGATCAACTGTTTGCTTGGGTGGCCACCCAACTGTTCTCGTGATGTTCAGTCCTAGAGGGCTTCTGTCTTGGGGGATAAGAGAGTCGTGCTTGAGGATGGCTACAGGGAGGATGTGAGGTGATGAGCCCAGATCCAGAGCGGCAGCGAAAACGTCGGGGGGGCCGTGTGGAGCACTTTGAGCCTGCAGACGCGATCCCGGAACCAGACGAGGGGGAAGGTCAAGAGCGTCGTAACCTGCGCTGGTACGCCGTGCAGGTGGCTTCCGGCTGCGAAAACAAAGTGAAGAGCACCCTGATGCAACGGGCAGCTGCTTTGGATGTGGCGGATCAAATTGTCGAGGTGGTGATCCCGAAGCGAACGGGCTTCAAGCTGGATCGAACCGGCAAGCGCCAGGAGCAAGAGGAGAAGATTTTTCCCGGCTATGTCCTGGTACGCATGGACATGAACGACGACACTTGGATGGTGGTGAAAACAACCCCCAATGTGATCAACTTTGTTGGCACGGAAGAAAAACGGGCCTACGGTCGCGGTCGGGGGCATGTTACGCCGCGTCCCCTCAGCCAAAGTGAGGTGCAGCGCATCTTCAGCAGCGTCGAGGTGGAGGAAGTGCCCCTCAAGATCGACATGGCACCTGGGGATCGCATCGAGGTGCTGTCCGGCCCCTTCCAAGGTTTCTACGGCGAGGTGGTGGAAGTCAGCCCAGAACGGGGCAAGCTCAAAGCTCTGATCTCAATTTTCGGGCGCGACACCCCGGTAGAATTAGAGTTTGGTCAAGTGCGAAAAGAGGTGTAACCGCGTTTCATGGCTAAGAAGTTGGTGGCCGTGGTCAAGTTGGCCATTCAAGCGGGCAAGGCCACCCCCGCTCCCCCCATTGGCCCGGCCCTGGGTCAGCACGGGGTCAACATCATGGCCTTTTGCAAGGAATACAACGCCAAGACGGCAGACCAAGCCGGAATGGTGGTTCCTGTTGAGATCTCCATCTTCGAGGATCGCAGCTTTACCTTCGTCCTCAAGACGCCACCGGCTTCGGTGTTGATCAAGAAGGCCCTGGGCATTGAGTCCGGCTCCAGCGAGCCCCACAAAACCAAGGTGGGATCCCTGACGCGGGCTCAACTGCGACAGATCGCCGAGCAGAAGCTGCCGGATTTGAATGCCCACGATGTGGAGGCGGCCATGAAAATTATCGCCGGAACTGCCCGCAGCATGGGGGTGACGGTGGTGGATTGATGGAGGGATCCCTTGCCCTATCTGAGGTGTTCACGGTCTTGAAGTTGTTTCAGCAAACCACTGTGGGGGAGAGAAGTTCTCGTCAGTACCCCGAGGAGAAACGATGGCTCGAAAACTTTCCAAACGTATGCAGGCTTTGCGGGAGAAGGTGAAGCCCATTGCCTATGCTCCCGAAGCCGCTTTGGCCCTGATGAAGGAGACGGCCACCGCCAAATTTGAGGAGGCGGCAGAGGTTCACATCCGCCTGGGGATCGATCCCAAGTACGCCGACCAACAACTGCGCACCACCGTGGTCTTGCCCAGGGGCACCGGCCAAGAAATCCGAGTGGCGGTGATTGCCCGCGGCGAGAAAGTGGTGGAGGCCCAAAATGCAGGGGCGGATCGGGTTGGATATGAAGACCTGATCGAGGAAATCAGCAAGGGCATGATGGATTTTGACCTTCTGATCGCCACCCCCGATGTGATGCCCCAGGTGGCTAAGCTGGGGCGGCTGTTGGGGCCGCGCGGCCTCATGCCTTCTCCCAAGGGGGGAACGGTGACCATGGATCTGGCCCAGGCGATCAAAGAGTTTAAAGCCGGCAAGCTGGAGTATCGGGCAGATCGCACCGGCATTGTGCATTTGATCTTCGGCAAGTGCAAGTTCCCCGTCGAAGCTCTGCTGGAGAACCTAAAAGCGGTGCAGGAGTCCATCGATCGCAACCGTCCCTCTGGAGCCAAGGGCAAGTATTGGCGAACCCTACACGTTTCTGCTACAATGGGCCCCTCGATTGAGGTTGATATCAATGCCCTGCGGGAGCTGAAGTTGGCGACCTAAGCCTGGCTTCGGCGCTGCGATGGGTTGAAAAGGGTTTGAGTGAGTGAATTTGGAGGAGGATCCCGGCAGAGCGTTTTTCCCCAGTTGAATAGCAAGCCGAAGACAGCAGGTGCCCGCGGGCTTAATGTCCTGCCGAGGTTTGAGCGAAGTTCAAAGGGATCCCTTCTTGGATCGCTTTTGAGGGTGCGCTTATCTCCATGCGTCTCGGCCACGGCTGGGACGCATTCTGTTTGGCAGAACCCAGATTCACCACCCGTTAACCCTGGGTGACCATTGACAACAAAGGAGGTGAGCGCATGGGCAAGCAACCTTTAGCGAAGAAAGCGGAGATCGTCGATAAAGTCCGATCCCTGCTGCAGGCCAGCCAAATGGTGCTGGTGATCGACTACAAGGGGCTGACCGTTTCGGAGATGGATCAACTGCGGGCAGAGCTGCGCAAATCGGATTCGGTTTGCATGGTTGTTAAGAATACCCTGATGCGGCGGGCCATCGCCGACCAAAAAGCTTGGGCAGGGATCGCTCCCTTCTTGGCAGGGCCGACGGCCTTTATCTTGATTCGGGGCGACATTTCGGCAGCCCTGAAGGCGTATCAAGATTTTGCCAAGCAAACCAAGAAAACCGAGTTCCGCGGTGCCGGCATTGAGGGGCTATCCCTGACCTTGGAGCAGGCCAAAGCCATCGCCGAGCTGCCGCCCAAGGAGGTGCTCATGGCCCAAGTGGCGGGCAGCCTCAAGTCGGTGGGTACCGGCTTGGCGGTCGGGCTCAATGCTGTGCCCACGCAAGTGGCGCGCGGTATCCGCGAGATCCCGGCTTCTCTGGGGCGGGCCATCCGGGCCATTGCCGACAAAGAGGCTGCCTAAAGGGCTTCGGTTCATCAGCCCAAACCTATGTCATCCATTCCATTACCCCTTAAGGAGAAACCATCATGCCTTCAGAGCGCGTTGCAAAGATTTTGGAAGATTTGAAAGCTTTGAGCTTGCTGGAAGCTTCCGAGCTGGTGAAAGCCATCGAAGAAACCTTTGGCGTCAGTGCAGCAGCCCCAGCCGGCGGTATGGTTATGGCAGCTCCCGTGGCAGCAGCGGCGGCAGCTCCGGCGGCAGCCCCTGAGCCGGTGGAAGAGCAAACTGCCTTTGATGTCATCCTCGAGGCTGTGCCAGCCGACAAGAAGATCGCCATCCTCAAGGTGGTGCGCGAGTTGACCGGCTTGGGTCTGAAGGATGCCAAAGATCTGGTCGAGGCGGCTCCCAAACCCGTCAAAGAAGGGGTTGCCAAAGAGGAAGCCAACGACATCAAGAAGAAGCTGGAAGAAGCCGGCGCTACCGTCAAGATCAAGTAGTTCAAGTTACGGGGAAAGCGCTTCTTTCTGGTCTAACGAGAAATCCAATCGAGACACTCAAACCCAAGAAGGGGGGCTGCTTCGGCCCCTCTTTTGGGATCACCCGGCCTGCTTCCATTGGCGTGAGTTCAGGATCCCTGTCCCCTGCTCCGCCGCGCTTCCACCTCTCCGTGAGCTTTCAAGAGGGCAGCCAGCTTGCGACGCATGACGATGCTGGGTTTATCGGTAAACATGTGCTGCTCCGCCTTGATATCGAGGGGAACGTCATAGTCGGTGCTTTCCAGAACCCGTTGATCCTCAAGGGTCACCTGCCGATCGAAGGCGATGATACTCTCAGCACTCACCTCTGCTTCCGAATCGTTGCGTAAACAGAATTGCACCACCTGCGAGGTTTGGTCGTCGATGGGGGTAGCCGCTGTGAAAATGATGTGGATGAGGCCGTTGGGGTAGGTGATTTTGAGCTTGCGACCAAAAGGCATAAACCAGGTGCCCTCCAGGATACGCACTGTGCGATCCTCTGACATCCGCAAGTTTTGCTTCTGCAAGTCACTGTTGAACACCGGCAAAACAGAGGTGGCCCGAAGGCCGTACTCCAGCTCTTCAAGGCTGTCCAGATCGGGTGGTACAGGCTCGGAGATCACCCCAAAGCTCTGCTGATGGACGAAGTGGGGATGGGCATTGTCAAAGGAGTTTTCCATCAGGCGCAGGCCAGCACATTTCCAGACCTCATAGAACTGATGAATTTGGCGAAACCGGGGATCCGCCACCTCTGAGATCTCGGGAATATCGGTCAAGGGATCCGCCAATGCCACCCAAACATAGCCATAGCGCTCTTGGCAGCGAAACCCCTCCACCTTGTAGGTGCGAGGGATGAAGTTGTCTGTAAGTTGGGGTACCTTCACACAGGTGCCAGAGCCGTCAAATTCCCAGCCGTGATAGGGGCAGCGGATGTGGCCATTGCAAACAACCCCTTTGGAAAGTTGGGCCGAGCGATGGCAGCAACGATCCAAGACGGCGCAAGGCTGCCCTGACTCATTGAGCCAAAGCACCAGAGGAGTCTTCAGCAGCGTGAAAGCTTGTGGGCCGGTTTCCAGGGCCGACATCGGGATCACGGGGTACCAAAACCGCCTCAGGACAGGTTGCTGGGTAACAAGCATAAACCCGCTCCACAAGCTCTAGTTCGGAGAATCATGAGCTGGCTTTTCGTGAGCCTAGGTGGCTCAAAGCACCGCCCCCCGTGAAAAAGATAGGCGTTGAAATGGCAGAAGTCCGTATAAGCCAACACAGCTTTGCCCTGGGCGCGTTTGTGCATCGATGGCTACCCCTCTGCCCGGGGATGGGCTATTGATCGAAGGAAGCAGAGAAGCGTCGGTGGGCTTCTGTTGGCATGTGGCTGTGAGGAAAGGTGGAAAGGTGCAAAACGAATTGAACCCCGCTCGAGATCCTTGTAGCGCAGGGATCCCGGCCCAACCTGCCGCAGAGCTCAGCTCTCTCGAACCAGAACCGGCTGCTGAGAGCCGGCCAAACCAACTGACGGATCCAGATCCTCGCCTCAGCCGTTCTCAACAAAAACGAGAGCAGGAACGCCGCTCCTTACCTTGGCGCCTGGGGCTGGCCAACGTGCTCTCGGCAGGGTTGCATTTCATCGCGATGAGCTGGGTGGGTTGGCAGCCTAGGATCCGGGAAGAGGAGGAGATCCTCCCCTTTCAGTGGGTGGAGATGGCGGATGAGCCGCCCCCAGAGCCGCAGTGGATTGCGCCCGTCTCCGCCCGTGAGTCCGGTGTCTCTGAACCTCGGGATCACGTATCGGTGCGGCAGTCGCAAGTGCCCAGCCCAAGTGAAGAGGCCACTTCTGCGGCGGCACAGCCTTTGGTTGCCTCAGCCGCAGGGAGTCCTGTCCCTGGGATCCTCCCCCCATCCCCAAGGGAGCTTGAGATGCCCCAACCCAACCGCGACTCTGCCTCTCCTCAGCAGCAGCCAAAGGCCAGGTTAGAAAATCTGTCAGCGGGTTTAGCAGCTCTGGAGCAGGCAGTTGCCGATCACAATTGGGCGGAGGCGCTACATCTGACGGAAGAATGGCTGGATCACTGGCCTCTGTCCTCTCCACAGCGCCAGCAACTGCAGGACTATCGTCAGCATCTGCAAAGCCTACTGGCTACCTCCTCGGCAGCAGCAGTGGAGACCAAATCGGCTCAGATCTCTCCTGCTCAATCCCTCAAGCCTCAACCCGAAAGAGCAGCAAGTTCTCCTGAGGTTTTGCCACAACCCTACCTGTCGGCTCCAGCGGATCCGCATCCAACTTTGCCCTCTCCAGAGCCGATCGCAGCCCCGTTGGAAGAGCCTTCTCCCACCTTGCCCCCGACTTTTCCTACCGGATCCCACAACTCCGACTTCGGTCGCACCAGTGGGATCGAGTCCTCTCAGGCAGGCCCACCCAGCCTAAATGCCACCGCCGATCCGGATTGGGGAGACTACTTGGCTCAATTCCAAGAAAGGGTTCGCCAACACTGGATGGTACGGCGGGCATCCGGATCCTACGTAACGGTGGTGCAGGTGCGTCTGGATCGACAGGGATCCCTGCGGGAACTGCGCCTGCAAACCCCCTCAGAAGATCCCCTATTGGATGCAGCCGTGCTCAGTGCCATCCAGCGCTCAGCTCCCTTTCCGCCTCTGCCCGAAAGCTATGTTGGCGAAGAACTGATGCTGGAAATCGACGTGCTGAGCGGATCCTTGCAGGCTGGCTCAACCCAGAATCCGAGAAACTAGCTCGGATCCTCAGGCAGGGCTACAAGCCCTTCTCGGAGAAGTTCGGATTTCAATCCCAGGTGGGTTCCGAGTGTCGGCAATGGCCTAGGCCATAGATTTGCGGCGGTTCCGCCGGACGGCTACCGCTTTGCGCTTGCGCTTTTCTAGGTTGGTTTCAAAGTGCCGATGGTTGCGCAAGTCCCGTAAAATGCCCGCCTTAGAAACCTGACGCTTGAAGCGACGCAGCGCAGATTCGATCCCTTCGTTTTCGCCAATCGTCACTTGGGTCATAGGAAAGACATCTCCTCCGTCAATCAAATGGGTTTGGTTACAACAGGGATCCCTATCGTGACATACTCCCGACTCCGACTGCTGGCGGTACGGAGCGGGCTTCTCGCTTCATTGGGGAGCTAGTGCAAGAACCCTCCACGAGCAGACACGGGATGCCCCACCGCGTAGCTGTACCAGATTCCGGCAATGCCGTTTTGCACAGCCAGGTTGATTATAGAACAGGGGATGTCCGCCTTTCATTCCGACCCTCGTCCTACGGACAGAGGGCGGGGCTTCAAGGACTCCGTCCCGCTAGCGCGAACGGCGGCCTAGCTAAACGATCGCCACACCACTGCTTGCTGCCACAGTTCGTGTTCACTGCGCCCGGCTGCCAAAGTTGAGCCCCGCAACCACCTCACCTTCCCTCAAATTGACAACGAATGAAGCAGTTGTCCCGGTGGGGGGTGGAGGGGAGGGTGGTGCTGGAGTTGGGCTGGGGGCACTGCCGATTACCGATTGCACAAAACCGGCGAAGCTAGACACCCGCGTATACACCCCATAGAAATTGGGCTGGGCGCAGCCTCTGCCAAAACTGGTGATCCCGGCCAGGGCAAAACCCCTGCCGCTGGGCACAATCAAAGGCCCACCACTATCGCCCTGACACGCATCGACTCCTCCCTGGGGAAAGCCGGCGCAGAGCATGGTATCTAAAATGGTGCCATTGTAGGATTCGGGCGCATTGCACACCGCATTGGAGACGATGGGAACGGTGGCCTGCTGCAAATCTCGGGGAAAGCCGCTGGGTTCCTCGTTGTCCAGAGCAGGGGGGAAGGTGGCTCCCCAGCCGAGGATGGTGGCGGCAGTGCCAGGGGCCGTCAGGTTGGTTTGGTTGGGCTGCACCAGCGGCAGGGTGGCCAAAGCTACTGGCCGAGAAAGGCGCACCAGGGCAATGTCATTCCCCCCAAGTTTCCCCACCTGGGGGTTGTAGCCGGGGTTGAGGACAATTTGCGCGGCGCGAATGCGTTGACCGGCGCCGATTTGTAGGCGGTTGGTACCCAACAGCAGATCCAGATCTTGGGGATTCACCTGCCGGCCTTGATCGTCGAAAAAGCAGTGGGCAGCGGTGAGCACCCACTCCGGTGCAATCAGAGATCCCCCGCAAAACTGCGCCTGAAAAGGATCCGGCACAGCTGCCTTCAGCAAAGCCACCATCCAGGGAAAGGCCCCTTCGGGAGCAGGCCTGCCGCCCACAATCCGCTCCAGCCCCAAGCCTGAGCGCGGCGTGGTGAACACTCGCCCCGGGGGCAAAAGGGCAGTGACGCGGTAGGTGCCAGGGGGCAAGTTGGAGAAGCGAAAGTTACCGCTGGCATCGCTGACGGTGCTGGGCTCCCCCGGGTCGAGGCGGCCATTGCCGTTTAAGTCCAAAAAGGTGGCGATGCCCGGCAGCCCCGGCTCCCCCGGATCCCGCAGCCCATTGCCGTTGAGATCGTCGAAATGGGATCCCTCAATTCGTCCTGTGGGAGGAGCTGAGACTGGGGGAAGCGGGCGACTGGAACCCCCGCCGCCACAGGCGCTTATGCTCAGGGCCAGACACAACCCCAGCGGAATAGACCAAGAGCGAGCCAAGCCAAGGGGGAAATGGGATGGCGAGGGATGAGGCATGGTCAGATTCTCCAAAGCCAGCCGGTTATGCCAACCGAGTATATCCTACCGGCGAAGCCTAAAGATTGCGGAACCGGGAACGCTTCCCCCCGCGCCCGGCTCTTCCGATTTGCCCCAAGACCCAACGTGGCGATGCGCACTTTAGCCTCTTGCCGCCTGCGCAACTGGGCAGTAAAACCAGGGTGGGAGGGTGTGTGGCAGATGAATATCGCGGTCTTGGGGTTCAAAGGGGGCGTGGGCAAAACCACCACGGCGGTACACCTGGCCCTCTACCTTCAGCAAAAACAAGGGGCAGCCCCTTTGGGTGGGTCGGGGATGGCCCTGTTGATCGACGCCGATCCCAATCGCTCGGCCTCTCGCTGGGCAGAACGGGGATCATCCTTTCCTATCAAGGTATTGGCCGGGGATCCCACCACTCCCACGCCCACAGGCTTTCAGCACACGGTGATCGACACTCCTGCCCGTCCCACCCCGGAACAGTTACACGCTCTGGCGCAGCGGTGTGATCTGCTGCTTTTGCCCTGTTCCCCGGATGCCTTGGCTCTAGATGCCTTGATGCTGACCGCCAAGGCCCTAGACCGGTTGGGGGCAAAGCACTACAAGGTCTTGCTGACGCTGGTTCCCCCCTGGCCCAACCGAGATGGAGCGGAGGCCCGCAACTTTCTCAAGCAAGTCGGGATTCCTCTCTGCCACCATTCCATTCGCCGCACGGTGGCTTTTCAACGGGCTGCTCTGGAGGGGGTCTGTGTTCACGAGATCCCAGAGCCGAGAGCCAAACAAGCTTGGTCAGACTACGTTGCTGTGGGGGAGGAAATCTCGTCATGAGCAAGTTTGAGCGCCTTCTCGACCGGCAGCCAGAGGGGATCCCGGCCCGACCCGCCCCGAAAAAGCTGAGCGCCCAAGCCTACAAGATTCCAGAACCCAAGCCGACCCTCGAGCAACCGGAAGCAGGCGCCAAGCCCAACAGCTCTGAGTACGTCAAATTGACGGCCTACATCCCCAAAGAGACTCACCGAGCCGTGAAGCGCATCCTGTTGGAATCGGATCAAGATCTTTCGGAGCTGATCGAGGCGCTGCTCAGCCAGTGGCTGCGTTCTCAGTCGGGAAAGGTCTGAACATCAGGGAAGAGGGGCATTGCCAGACCCCACAGCCGCTCAGGGATCCCGCTGTCGGGGATCGGAGGGAGCACACAGATTCCAGATCAGAACCAGATAAGAATAAGATGAAGGGGCGTGAGGCAGGGATCCCCGAACGCGAGGTGGGGCCGTTCGCAATAGCGGGACGGAGCCTTTGGGCACGCTGCGCGAGGGGAAGTCTGTGTTGGGAGGATGTCACGCTCTTTCAGGTGCAAAGGGATCCTTTATGCAAGCCATCACCTTGCTCGGCTCCACCGGCTCGATTGGCACCCAAACTCTGGACTTGGTGGCCCAGTATCCGGAGCGTTTTCAGGTTGTTGGCCTGACCAGCTACAGCAACGTTGCCCTCTTGGCCGAGCAGGTACGGCGGTTTCGGCCCCAGATGGTTGCCATTGGCCGGGAAGAACTGCTGCCGGAGCTGCGGTCGCTGCTGACCGGGATCCGACCGCTGCCGGAGTTGGTGGCCGGAACGGAGGGGCTGTGTCAGGTGGCGGCTCACCCGGCGGCCCAGCGGGTGGTGACGGGGATCGTCGGCTGCGCCGGTTTGTTGCCAACCCTGGCGGCCATCCGTGCCGGCAAAGACATTGCCCTGGCCAACAAAGAAACCCTGGTGGCAGGGGGGCCGGTGGTGCTGCCCTTGGTGCGGCAGTACGGGGTGAACCTGATCCCCGTCGATTCTGAGCATTCGGCCATTTTCCAATGTTTGCAGGGGGTGCCGGCGGGATCCCTGCGAAAAATCTTGTTGACTGCCTCGGGTGGCGCCTTTCGGGATTGGCCTGCCGAAAAATTGGATCAGGTCACCCTGGCCGATGCCCTCAAGCATCCCAATTGGGTGATGGGGCGCAAAATCACCATCGACTCGGCTACCCTGATGAACAAGGGCCTGGAGGTGATCGAGGCCCACTGGCTGTTTGGCCTGGACTACGACCACATCGACATCCTCATCCATCCGCAAAGCATTGTCCACTCCCTGATCGAACTGGCCGATACCTCTGTTCTGGCCCAGTTGGGCTGGCCGGACATGCACCTGCCCATCCTCTACGGCCTCAGTTGGCCGGAACGCCTGGCCACCCCCTGGGATCCCCTCGATTTGGTCAAGCTGGGATCCCTTACCTTTAAGGCTCCGGATCACCGCAAGTATCCTTGCATGGAGTTGGCCTATGCCGCCGGGCGGAGGGGGGGGACGCTGCCGGCAGTGTTGAATGCAGCCAATGAAGTGGCGGTAGCCCTGTTCTTGCAGGAGCGCATCCGTTTTTTGGATATTCCCCGTCTCTTGGAGCGGGTTTGTGAGCGGCATCAAGTTATCGCCGATCCCAGCCTGGAGGATATTTTGCAGGCGGATGCCTGGGCGCGGCAGGAAACAGCGCAATTGGCCCAGCAAGCTCCGGCTCAGGTTCTGGTCTGATCCCTACCGGGGGGATCCGGCTGAGCGCTAGAGTGGGAGAGGATGCAGGGAGCAAGTGAGTGACCGGATCGGGATCCCATCTCCGACAGTTGGCCCATTATCTGCGCCCCTATCGACGACAGGTGGGGTTGGGCATTGGATCCCTGCTCTTGGTCAATGGCCTGGGGGTGTTCCTGCCCTGGTACGTCAAGCTGGTCATCGATGACCTCAGCCAGAACCTGGCCACTTTGTCGGACCGGCGCATTGCCCTTTACGCCTTGACGGTGCTGGTCGTCTCCAGCCTGATGATGGGCATTCGCATTGCCTCGCGGGTGTGGATGTTTGGGGTGGGACGGCAGGTGGAGTTTCACCTCAAGCAAGCCATCTTCGAGCATTTGCTCACCCTGCAGCCTTCCTACTTTGCCCAGCAGACCATCGGGGACATTCTCACCTGCATCACCAGCGATGTGGAAAACATCCGCCGCCTGTTGGGGTTCGCCCTGCTCAGTTTGGCCAACACGATCTTCGCCTATGCCACCACTCTGCCCGCCATGTTTGGCATTGAGCCCCGCCTCAGCGCACTGGCCCTATCGGTGTTTCCGGTGATGTTGGTCTTGGTCAAGCTGAGCAGTGCCCGCCTGCAGCAGGAGCAGCTCCAGGTGCAGCAGGAGTTGGCAGATCTGAGCGATCTCATCCAAGAAGATCTGAACGGCATCACCGTCATCAAGGTATACGGCCAAGAACAGCACGAGCAGCAGGGGTTTCGCCGCCAGAACCAGCGGCTGCTGCAGGCCAACTTACGCTTAGCCCTCACCCGCAACTTGCTCTTCCCCTCTTTGGTGGCGCTGGTCAGCCTCAGTTTGTTGCTACTGCTGGCGGTGGGGGGGCCGCAGATTGCGGCAGGGACGCTGACCATCGGGGATTTTTCGGCCCTCACCCTCTACGTGGAACGGTTGGTATTTCCCACCGCCCTGCTGGGCTTCACCATCACGGCCTACCAGCGGGGGCAGGTCAGCTTGGAGCGGATCGATGCTCTGTTGGGGGTAGAACCCACCATCCGAGACGCCCCAGGCGCTTTGCCGTTGCCTCTGGAGAGGGTGCAGGGTCGCCTCGAGGCCAGAGGTCTCGCGTTTGCCTTCGCCGGCCCTGCGGCAGCTCCGGCTCTAGAGGATTTGCACTTTTGCATAGAACCGGGCCAGATGGTGGCGGTGGTGGGGCCGATTGGGGCGGGCAAGTCCACTCTGGCCAATGCCCTTCCTCGGCTGCTGGAGATCCAGCCGGGGCAACTGTTTTTGGATGGGCGGGATATCACCCGTCTGCAACTGGGATCCCTGCGCCGGGCCATTGCCTATGTGCCCCAGGAGAGCTTCCTGTTCAGCGCCACGGTTCGGGACAACATCCGCTACGGCAAGCCAGATGCCGAAGATTGGGAGGTGGAATGGGCTGCCAAAGCCGCCCACATCCACGCCGAGATCCTCAACTTCCCCAACGGCTACGACACTCTGGTGGGAGAGCGGGGCATCACCCTCTCCGGTGGCCAGCGACAGCGGGTGGCCTTGGCTCGGGCTTTACTGGTGGATGCTCCCATCTTGATCCTGGATGACTCTCTCTCCAGTGTGGATAACCAGACGGCCCAAGCCATCCTCCGCCATCTGCGCCAGACCACGGCCCAGAAAACGGTGATCTTCATCACCCATCGCCTCACGGCTGCGGTGGAAGCCGATCAGATTTGGGTGATGGACAGGGGCCGCCTCGTGCAGAAGGGATCCCATGCCGAATTGCTGGCGGACGAGAAGGGCCTCTATGCTTCCCTGTGGGCCAAGCAGAAGCTGGAGGAGATACTGGCCTGATTTCTTCACCCCTGGCTCCTCTCCCAAGGTAAAGAGGGGATCTCGCTGGCGCTCTGGTCGGAAAGGGGGTTGAGCGGCTACCGTAAGCTGCAAAGCAGGGAGGAGTGGTGGAATGGAGACTGTTGGGATTGTTCGCGCTAGGGGTGCGGAGCGCCCTCTGTGGGAATTGCTCAGCCAAGCCGGGATCCAGCCCCGATTGGCCCAGGGATCCTTGGAGGGGGTGCAAGTTTGGAGCCTGTGTGCCGACTCCCGCCAGGTGCAGGCCGGGGATCTCTTTCTGGGGATGCCGGGATCCCGCGTGGATGGGGGTTGCTTCGTGGCCCAGGCCCTGGCGGCAGGGGCGGTGGCCGCCCTGATCTCCCAGGAGGCGTGGGAGAGCTTGTCTTCTCAGGAGTTGCTGTCGCAGCAGCCTATCCTGCTTATGCCGCGCGAGGCTCTCCCCAAGGCCGTGGCCCAGGTGGCGGCGGCTTTCTATGGTTTTCCCGCCCGTCAACTGACCTTGGTGGGGGTAACGGGCACCAACGGCAAAACCACCACCACCCATCTCATTGAACATTTGGTGCAGGCTGCCGGTCGCTCCACCGCTTTGCTGGGCACTCTGTACAACCGCTGGCCGGGCCACAGCGAAGTTGCTCCCCACACCACCCTTTTTCCGCCTGAACTGCAGCGCAGCCTCAGGGAAGCCCAGAGAGCCGGGGCGGAGGTGGCGGTGATGGAGGTGAGCTCCCATGCTCTCGCTCAAGATCGGGTGTGGGGATGTTCCTTTGCCGCTGCCGTCTGGACCAACCTCACCCAGGATCACCTGGACTTTCACCAGACGCTGGAGAACTACTGGCAGGCCAAGGCCACCCTCTTCCGACAGGAATATCTCCAAGGGCGGGCGGTGATCAACGCCGACGATGCTGGGGGACGGCGGCTCTTGCAAGCCATTCGGCCCGATCTGCAGCCCTGGGCCTACTCGCTGCAGCCCCTGCAGGGGATCCCCGGCCTCTGGCCCGGCCAAGTTCAACTGCGCCCCACCGGCCTGAGCGCGACCCTGCACACCCCTGCGGGCACGTTTGCCGTGGAGGCCCCCCTGGTGGGATCCTTCAACCTGGCCAACTTGCTGGCGGCGGTGGGGGTGGCGCTGCACTTGGGGATACCGGTGGAGACCATCCAGTCGGCTCTGCCCCATTTTCCAGGGGTGCCGGGGCGGGTGGAGCGGGTGACCCTGCCGGGGCAGGATATCGCGGTGATTGTGGACTATGCCCACACCCCCGACGGGCTGGAAAACCTGCTCAAGGCCCTGCGCTCCCAGGTGCAAGGTCAGCTTATCTGTGTCTTTGGCTGTGGGGGGGATCGGGATCGGGGCAAACGACCGCAGATGGGACGCATTGCCGCCACCTGGGCAGATCAGGTGATTGTTACTTCCGACAACCCCCGCACCGAAGATCCCCAGCAGATCCTACGGGATATTCTGGCCGGGATCCCTGGATCCCCCAGGGCGGTGGAGGTGGATCGGCGGCAGGCCATTCGCCTGGCCATCCTCGAAGCGCGGCCAGGGGATACAGTGGTGATCGCCGGCAAAGGCCACGAAGACTACCAAATCCTGGGCACCGAGAAGGTTCACTTCGACGACCGGGAAGAAGCCCGTGCCGCCCTGGCCCTGCGCCTGAACAGCCATAGCCCCTCCCGATAAACTCCTCTCTCTCTTCGGAAGAGGGGCTGGGGGTGAGGATTGCCAACAGCAAGTCAAAAGGCTTACAGTTGCCCACATGGGCTACCTAAAGATGGGCTAGACTCAGTACAACGAGAAGCACAAGCCCTATGCCTTCTTCTTCCGTGGATGTTCGCGAGCTACCCCTGTTTCCCTTGCCGGAGGTGGTACTGTTTCCGGGCCGCCCTCTGCCGCTGCACATATTCGAGTACCGCTACCGCATGATGATCAACACCATCCTGGAGACGGATCGCCGCTTTGGGGTGCTGATGTTCAATCCCCAGACGGGATCCCCGGTGCGGGTAGGGTGTTGTGCTGAGGTGTTGCAGGTGCAGCGCTTGCCGGATGACCGTATGGACATTTTGACCTTGGGGCAGCAGCGCTTCCGCGTCTTGGATTACGTGCGGGAAAAACCCTTCCGGGTGGGGCTGGTGGAATGGATTGAGGATGAGCCGACCACCCCTTCCGATGACCTGCAGGGCTGGGTGCGCCAGGTTACCACTCTCCTTCAGGATGTGGTGCGTCTCTCGGGCAAGCTGATGGAGCGGGATGCAGAGTTGCCGGAGCAGCTCCCCACCACTCCCATAGAATTGTCCTACTGGGTGGCCAGCCACTTTCATGGAGCCCCCCAAGAGCAGCAAGCTCTGCTGGAAATGGTCAGTACCGAAAGCCGGCTGCGCCGGGAAGCCGAAATTCTTGAGTCCACCCGCAAGCACTTGGCCGCCCGCACGGCCCTCAAGGATCTGTTCACGGAAATTTCCTGAGGTTCCTGTCAGTTGGTCAGGTCTGCTCCCATCTGTTCTGGTGGCTCTTGTGGACCTTTCCAGAGAGTGCCCTTTGCCTTTCTCGACCAGGCAGAGCAGAATGCTTCCCCCGGAAAGGTTGGGTATTTCTTGAGGATCCCTTCCCCGTTTTTCATGGCCTACGCTCGCCGCTACTTGCGCTTTCCCTCTCAGATCTTGGGCCGGGAAATGGAGATGCTCCACTTCGGGCATCACGGCTACCCGCTGATCTGTCTGCCCACCAGCAACGGGCGTTTTTTCGACTTGGAAGATCGCGGCATTATCGCCAGCCTCAGCCATCATCTGGAACAGGGCTATTTGCAGGCTTTTTGCGTGGAAACCCTGGATTGGGAGACCTTTTTCAACCGCGAGCTGGACTTGCCCCAACGTCGGGATCGTTGGCTGTTGTTGGAGCAGCACTGGGTAGAAGAGCTGATCCCCTATGCCAAAGCGGAAGCGCAAAATGAGTTTTTGGTAGTGGCCGGTTTTTCCCTGGGGGCTACCCATGCGGTCAACCTCACCTGTCGGCACCCCGGCTTGGTGCGCCGTTGCTTGGCCCTGGGGGGGCCCTACGATGTGGCGGCTCTCGGCTCCATCACCGGCTGGGATCCCCAACGGGCAGAGCAGGAGCTGTATTTCATCAACCCGCTGGCTTATATGTCCAACATGAGCCGGCAACTCTGGGATCACTTGGGCGGGCGCAACACCGAGCTGAAGCTGCTCACCGCTCGCCACGACCACTGCCTCAGCGACAACCTGCGTCTGGCGGAAGTGCTTAGCCGCAACAACATCCCCCATCAACTGGAGGTATGGGAGGGGAATCACGATTGGCCCACTTGGCAAGCGCAAATCCGCGCCTTCGCGTAGGATCCCTTGCAGGGAATAGCTTTTGACGAGAGAGCTTTGATGATTGAAGACTATTGGGTTGGCAGCCTGCACTTCAGCGAGCCTTTTGGGGACGATACTCTGGCCCGCCTCAACGCACTTCCCCCTGTTCAAGCTCGCAACGGCCAAACTTACAAGATCCGGGCCGAACATGTCACCATTCATGAGGTGAACCTGGATTACCGCACCAAGTATCGCTTGATCCTGGATCGCTTCAGCTACCTTTACCCCCAAGCCATCGGCCTATTCATGGGCTTTGCCTTTCGGGGGGTTTACCTCATCAACAACCCCTTTAGCTTTTATTACTACCTGCGCAACAAAGATGCTGCCTACATGGTGGTCAAAGAGCTGGGGATCTCCATCCCCAAAACTTACATTCTGCCCCCTAAAGAAGCCCCTGCATTGAAAGCAGAGGACTTTAAGTATCATAAGTTTTTCGATTGGCAGGGGATGGCAGAAGACCTGGGCTGGCCAATGGTGATCAAGCCGGCGGAGGGGCGAGAGGCCATTGGAGTAGAAATAGCCCACAACATGGAGCAGCTCCTCTATTTTTACGACCGCTCTGGATCTCAGGTGATGATGATCCAAGAGAAGGTCAAAACCCCTTACCCTTGGCAGATTCGCGCCCTCTGCATTGGCCGAAAGATCATTCCGATCAAGTATATCTTTCGCAAGTTCGATGCCAGCGAATATCTGTTTGATCCAGAATTTCTTACCCCGGAAATGGGCCAGAAAGTCATCAATACCTGTCGGATTATCAATCGAGTTTTGGGCTATGAAATGAACTCGGTGGAGCTATTCATCGACGAGCAGGGAGAGCTGCAGGCCATCGACTTTAACAATCCGGTGCCCGATGGGCGGCTCAAGGCTTTGGGAGAGATCTTCTACAACGATTACCAGCAGGCCCTTTGCGATTTGGTCTTGGACATCGTGCGGGAACAGCGTCCTTTCGACTTCCTGCCCCCAGATATCAACCGCTTTGCCCACATTGCCCGACGGGCCGATCTCACCCGCGAGCAGAAGTTTCAGATGGCTTTGGAATTGGCCAACCGTTACTACGAGCCCAGGGATCCCGATTAAAATCAAACCAGAACCCAAAAGTGTGGTTTTCCGCCGGAGAAGTTGTGGACGGGCAAAGGAGCAGCAGCGTGGTTTCCGACCCCGTTTCAGGGTGGTACGTGATCAAGCAGGCGCAGGGATCCTGCCAGGTGCTGCATTTGGCGGCGGGGGATCCCCTCTTGAGTCGGCAAGAGCATTGGGGGCCTTTTCCCAGCCAAGCTGAGGCAATTGCACGGCGGGTTGGTCTGATCCGAGCAGGCAAATGTCAACCGGCTTGAAATGGCGCTGGTGCCACGATATTCGCGAGATCCCGGCAGTGGCCTGGCACGCTTTGCAAACGGAGCGCACCTCTCCTTTTTTGGAATACGAATGGTTGCACAGCCTAGAAAGCTCAGGTTGTGCCAGCCGCAAGACGGGGTGGCTGCCCTGTCACTTGTTGGTGGAGGCAGACGGCCAGTTGATTGCTGCTGCCCCCTTGTATTTGAAAAGCCACAGTCAAGGGGAGTTTGTCTTCGACCAAGAATGGGCTGCAGTTGCCGGCCAATTGGGGGAACGCTACTACCCGAAGTTAATCGGCATGGCCCCCTTCACCCCGGCCACGGGCTATCGCATCCTCGTCCATCCCGAGTATTCGGAAGCAGAGGTGTGGTCGTTGATGCTGGCAGCCATTGACCGGTTTTGCCAAGAGAAGGATATTTCGGTGTTTAGCTTGCTTTATGTAGATCTGGACTGGCGGACTCAATTGGAGTCGGATGGATTTACGCCCCGGATCACCCACAACTACCAGTGGCACAACCCCGGCTACCGCTCTTACGAAGACTTTTTGAGCCAGTTCAATGCCAACCAGCGGCGCAACATCAAGCGAGAGCGGGCTGCAATGGAAAAAAGCGGCCTAGAACTCAAGATTTACACAGGAGAGGAGATCACGCCCCGCCTGTTGTCTCTCATGTACGACTTTTACAGCAACACCTGCGCCCAATTTTGGAACTGGAGCAAATATCTCAATCGCCGCTTTTTCGAGTCTCTCTATCCCAACTATCGGGAGCGGGTGGTGCTGGTGGCCGGGGAACGGAATGCAGAAATTGTGGGGATGTCTTTTTGTATTCGTAAGGGAGATCGCCTGTTCGGGCGCTACTGGGGTTGTCGGGAGGAGGTGAAGTTTTTGCACTTTAACGTTTGCTACTACGAGCCCATTGCCCTCGCCATCCGAGAAGGGATCCGCAACTTTGATCCCGGCGCAGGGGGATCCCATAAGATTCGACGGGGATTTCCGGCCACGCCTGTGTACAGCTACCACCGCTTCTATAGCCGAAGGCTACAACAGGTTTTGGTGCCCTACCTAAACCGGGTTAACCCTCTCATGTTGGCCGAGCTGGAGAACGTGAATCAAAACGAGGTTCCTTTTCGAGAAGATGTTTTGCCTTCTCTATCTGCTTTGACCAAGGAGTGAACCACTCCATTGGATCGGGTTTTCAATCCCTGTCAGCAGTTGGCGGCTGACATGCTTTTTGCCCTGCTACAGCTTTTTTCGGCAATACTGACTCCAGCCAACACAGACCTGACCTATGGTTGTAGTTACTTCGAATTTCGGCGAAACGGCTTAATGGAACATCCGATCCCTTCCGTCCTTCCTGATCCCGTCAAACCTGGGGATCTTTTGATGTTGGAGATCACGGCCCTGACCCCCCAAGGAGATGGCATTGCCCACACGGCAGGACTTGGACAAGGGCGAGTGGTGTTTGTGTCCCAGGCGGTGCCCGGGGATCAGGTGGTGGCCCAAATAACCGAGATCAAGCGCAACTACTTGGTCGGGAGAATTCGGTCGCTGGTTTCTCCCTCTCCCGAACGGGTGCGACCGGCCTGCATCGTGGCGGACAAATGTGGTGGCTGCCAATGGCAACACGTCAGCTATGGCCAGCAGTTGGCCACCAAGCAGCAAATTCTCAGAGATGCGCTGGAGCGGATTGGCGGTCTTGCTCTGCCGGAGCCTGTCCCCATTTTGGGATCCCGGCAGCCGCTGCGCTATCGCAACAAGGTCACCTACCCCATAACCAAACCGGAGGGCCAGCTATTGCGCATGGGCTACTACCAACGGGGCAGCCACCGCTTGGTGAACCTCAACCAATGCCCCGTGCAAGATGAGCGGCTGGACGTGTTCCTGAGGGAAATCAAGCGCGATCTTCAAGAGACGGGCTGGAGTGTGTATGACGAAAGTCGTCACCAGGGTCATCTCCGCCACTTGGGTTTGCGCATCGGTCGCCGCACCCGCGAGGTGCTTCTTACCTTGGTCAGTTGCAGTCGTCGCCTGCCCCATCTGGAAAGCTGGGCCGAACGCTGGATGCAGCGCTACCCCGACCTGGTGGGGGTCTGTCTCAATCTCAACTCGGCTCGTACCAATGCCATCTTCGGCCCGGAGACTGAGGTCATTGCCGGTCGAGGGGCTCTGCGGGAGGAATTTGCCGGTTTTTCCCTCTGGATCGACAGCACCTCTTTCTTCCAGGTCAACACAGAGCAAGCAGAAGCCTTTTTTACCTGGATAGCCGACCAACTGAACCTGCGGGGAGAGGAAACCATCCTGGATGCCTACTGTGGCATCGGCACCTTAACCTTGCTGCTGGCGCAACGGGCGAAACGGGCGATGGGGGTGGAAGCTTTGCCGGAAGCGGTGGCCCAAGCCCGCTACAATGCCCAGTTCAACGGTATCGCCTCAGCCCAATTTTTCCAGGGCACGGTGGAACAGGTTTTGCCAACCCTGCCCCCTGCCGACATTGTGGTGCTGGATCCGCCGCGGCGCGGCTGCGACCGCCAAGTGCTCGAGACCTTAAAGCTGCGGCGACCACCGCGCATCGTTTACATTAGCTGTCACCCTGCCACTTTGGCGCGAGACTTACAGGTCTTATTGGCAGAGGGCTCCTATCGCCTCACCCAATGGCGGGCGGCTGACTTCTTTCCCCAAACCGGGCACGTGGAGGGGGTGGCCTTTCTGGAGCGAGTTTGAATTGGAAAGGATCACGCACCTTGGCAAGACCTCAGTCGCCCAGCACTGTGCAGCGGAGCAAAAGATACAGTCGTTTCGCCTATTTCCTTTCTTCCCTTGAGAGAGGGGCCAGGGGTGGTCGCGTTGGCGGCGCGGAGCGCTTGGGAGCGGATTCACCGGTTGGGAAAGCGCACCGTCGAGGGGCCGCAAATGCTAACGTCGGAGTAGGGATCTTCCGGCTTAGCAAGGGATCCCGTTACCCTGGTTTTTGGCTTTTTCCCCAAGATCTGGATGTTAAGAGCTGGAATTGTCGGCCTGCCCAACGTAGGCAAATCTACCTTGTTCAACGCCCTCTGTGAAAATGCCAAAGCCGAGGCGGCCAACTTTCCCTTCTGCACCATTGAGCCGAATGTGGGGCGGGTGGCGGTGCCCGACGAGCGCTTGCAGGTGCTGGCCAAGATCAGCGGTTCTGCCGAGATCATCCCCAGCCAAATCGAGTTTGTGGATATTGCCGGGCTGGTGGCTGGAGCCAGCAAGGGGGAGGGTCTGGGCAACCAGTTTCTCTCCCACATTCGCCAGGTGGACGCCGTGGTGCATGTGGTGCGCTGCTTCCAGGACGAGAACATTGTGCATGTGGCCGGATCGGTGGATCCCTTGCGGGATATCGGGGTGATCAACCTGGAGCTGGCCCTGGCGGATCTGGCCCAGATCGAGCGGCGCATGGAGCGGGTGCGCAAGCAGGCCAAGTCCGACAAAACCGCCCAACTGGAGTTGCAGGCTTTGGAACAGTTGCAGGCCGCTTTGGACGAGGGCAAGCCGGCTCGCCTGGTACCCCTCAGCCCAGAAGAAGAGCAGTTGATCAAAGGGTTGGGGCTGCTCACCCGCAAAAAAGTCATCTACGCCGCCAATGTGGCGGAAACGGATCTGGCCAGCGGCAATGCCTGGGTGGAGCAGGTGCGGCAATTTGCCGAGGCGGAAGGGGCAGGTGTGGTGGTGGTCTCAGCCCAGGTGGAGGCGGAACTGGTGGAGCTACCCCCCGACGAGCGACAGGCCTATCTGGATTCGTTGGGGGTGAAAGAAGGCGGGCTGAAATCCCTAATCCGGGCCACCTACGAGCTGTTGGGCTTGCGCACCTACTTTACCTCTGGCCCCAAAGAAACCCGCGCTTGGACGATCCCCGTCGGAGCTACAGCTCCTCAGGCAGCCGGGGTGATCCACTCCGATTTTGAGCGGGGCTTCATCCGGGCCGAGACGGTGGCCTATGCCGATCTGGTGGCGGCGGGATCCCTGAATGCCGCCAAAGAAAAGGGCCTGCTGCGCAGCGAAGGCAAAGACTACGTCGTCCAGGAAGGGGACGTGATGCACTTCCGCTTCAATGTCTAGTTCCCTATCCTCCTGCATCTCTCAGGCAAGCTGGGTTTTCTCAGAAACTGAAGACTTGCTCCCTGTCTTTAGGCAAAAAGACTTAACCCGCCCTGGACAAGGGATCCCAGCGCAGCTCCGGCTGGGTCTGAGAGGGGGCCTTTTCCTAAGAAAACGGTTGACGCTGTAACGAAACATCACAATAATTGGACTAGATAAACAAATGTTTTAGGGATGTATTGATGGATCTGCTGCAATACGGCCCGATGGCCTGGGTTTACATGGCGATCTTTGCCTCTATCATTTGGTGTATTTGGGGTCGTTCGGAAGACGACATCATGTTCTAGCCAGAGCGGGAGAGCTTCCTCTGTCGGCGGGGGCCATTCCTTGCGCTTGAGCCGGCAGGGGCAGCCTTTCACCAATCGTGGCTCTGTAAGGACGTTGTAAGAAATTTTGTAGAATCCTGTTGGGCTTGCGCCAGCCTTGGGATTGACGGCAATACCATCCTAGGCAGTGGGAGACTTTTCCCCCTGCTTTTGCAACACGGCAGCCTGCAGCGGTTATGGGTGTTACCAGCTTGATCTCCCGACGTCCTCTGCCTGGGGCAGAACAGACGCCAGAGGGCTACCGTCTTTCTTGGCGGGGCGTTGGGGTGATGGGGGTGCTAAACGTTACCCCCGACAGCTTCAGCGATGGCGGCCAGTGGGGATCTGCAGAAGCGGCTGTGCAGGCAGCCAAAGCCATGGCAGCGGCAGGGGCCTTGATCGTGGATATTGGCGGCGAGTCCACCCGTCCGGGAGCGGAGCCGGTATCAGTGGAGGTGGAATGCGACCGAGTCTTGCCCGTGATCCGGGCCCTGGAAGGATCCGGGATCCCCATCAGCATCGACACCCGCAAGCCGGAGGTGGCAGCGGCGGCTTTGGCTGCCGGCGCCCACTTGGTGAACGACGTAACCGGGCTGCGGGATCCCCAAATGATACAGGTCTGTGCCGAGGCGGGGGTGCCGGCGGTGATCATGCACATGCGGGGAGAGCCGCGCACCATGCAGCAGCAGACCGACTATGCTGACCTGGAGGGGGAGGTTTTCGGTTTCCTCAGGGAACAGGCGGAGCGGGCTCTGGCGGCGGGCGTGCCCAGCGTTGTTTTGGATCCGGGCTTGGGCTTTGCCAAAACTGCTGAGCAGAATGTAGTCCTGCTTAAAGCCCTACCGCGGCTGGTGGCCTACGGCTACCCGGTCTTGGTGGGGGCCTCCCGCAAAAGTTTTGTGGGTAAGCTTTCCGGCATTGCCGTACCTAATCAGCGAGACAGCGCCAGCGTGGCCGTGCACCTGTTTGCAGCCAGCCGGGGGGCTGCCCTGGTACGGGTTCACAACGTGCCGGCTCATGTTTCCGCCCTTGCCACTTGGGAAGCTCTGCACCATGACGCAGGGTAGGCTGGTGCTGCAGGGCCTCGTCTTTCATGCCTATCACGGCCACTGCCCGGAGGAAGCGGTTTTGGGTGGGCGTTTTGTGGTGGACGTGGAGATGCGGCTTTCCCTAGCCGAGATCCAAGATGACCTCTCGCGCACGGTGGACTACGCCCAGGTGTACGAGAGGGTGCGGCAGGAGGTGACCGGCCAACGCTACCGCTTGGTCGAGACCTTGGCGGATCAGATCGCAGAGCGGCTGTGGCAGAGCTATCCCCAACTGGAGGCCCTAACTGTGCGGGTTCACAAGCCCCATGCTCCCCTGCCGGGGCTGTTCGAGGATGTTTACGTCGAGGTCGACCGCCGGCGAGCCGTAAGCAGGGCGGAAGCCTCATGAATCGTGACCTGGCCTATGTTGCCCTGGGAAGCAACCTGGGGGATCCGCTGCAGCAGTTGCGCTTGGCTGTGCAGAAGTTGCGCCGGTTGGGAGAGGTGGTGGCCTGTTCCAGTCTCTACCGCAGCCCAGCCCAAGGGGGGCCACCCGGACAGCCTGACTACCTTAACGCAGTGGTGGCCTTGGATCCCTTTCCCCCCTACCGGTCTCCCCTGGAGTTGCTCGGGGCGCTGCTGGCCATCGAGCAGGAGGCAGGACGGGTGCGGCGCATCCGCTGGGAGGCCAGAACCCTGGATTTGGATCTGCTGGCCATGGGCAGCCGCATCCTGAACAGCCCTGAGCTGACGTTGCCCCACCCCCGCATGATGGAACGTGCTTTTGTCTTAGCTCCCTTGGGGGAGATCGCTCCCGACTGGCGTCACCCTGAGACCGGTGTGGGGGTCAAAGAGGCACTCATCAGTTTGGATCAGTCCTGGCTGGAGCGCACAACCCTCGGCTGGGAGTAAGAAAGAGTTTGGTAAGCTGGTTAGGGATTTCGGCAAAAGGGATCCCATGGACAGCCTCCAACTCTGGCAGCGCTACTGCGATTGGCTTTACTACCATCCCGGCCTGGAGATTTTCGTCGATATCAGCCGCATCCGTTTCACTCCCCCTCAGGTGGAAGCGCTACGGCCTCGCTTTGCCCAGGCTTTTGCCGATATGCAGGCTTTGGAGGCAGGAGCCATTGCCAACCCCGACGAAGGCCGCCAGGTGGGCCACTATTGGCTGCGGGCGCCCGAGCTGGCTCCCACCCCTGAAATCCGGCAGGCCATTCAGGATTCCATTGAGCGAGTGGAAACCTTTGCCGAAAAGATCCATCGCGGAACCATCCCGGCCAGCGGGGGGGGACGGTTCACCGAGCTGCTCTGCATCGGCATTGGCGGCTCAGCTCTGGGGCCGCAATTTGTGGCGGAGGCCCTGGCTCCGCTGCACCCCCCCCTGAACATCCACTTCATCGACAACACGGATCCCGACGGGTTTGACCGGGTGCTGGGGCGGCTGGCCAACAAACTGGGGCAAACCCTGGTGATCACCACCTCCAAATCCGGCGGCACCCCAGAGCCCCGCAATGGCTTGGTGGAGGTGAAGCTGGCCTACCAAAAGGCTGGGATCCCTTTTTCTGCCCATGCGGTGGCCATCACCGGCCCCGGCAGCCAATTGGAGCAGCAGGCGCGGCAGGAGGGGTGGTTGGAGGTCTTCCCCATCTTCGACTGGGTGGGGGGGCGCACCTCCGAAACGTCCCCGGTGGGCCTGTTGCCGGCAGCGTTGCAGGGCATCGATATCCGGGCTTTGCTGGCCGGGGCAGCCACCATGGATGAGGCCACCCGCCTGCCCCACCTGGAGCGCAATCCCGCCGCTCTGCTGGCCATGGCCTGGTACATCGTCGGTCAAGGCCAAGGGCGCAAAGACATGGTGGTTTTGCCCTACAAGGATCGCCTGCTGCTGTTTAGCCGTTACTTACAACAGTTGGTGATGGAATCCCTGGGCAAATCCCACGATCTAAACGGCAACCGTGTGGAGCAGGGCATCGCCGTTTACGGCAACAAGGGCACCACCGACCAACATGCCTACGTCCAGCAGTTGCGGGATGGCTTGAACAACTTCTTTGTCACCTTCATCGAGGTGCTTCAGGATCGGGAGCCTGGGATCCCTTCCCCCTTCGTGGAGCCGCAGGTGACCAGTGGCGACTACCTGAACGGCCTGCTGCAGGGCACCCGCCAGGCCCTCTACGAAAACGGTCGCGACTCCATTACCGTGACGCTGCCACGGGTAGATGCCCGCTCGGTGGGGGCCTTGATTGCCCTCTACGAGCGAGCCGTGGGCCTCTACGCCTCCCTAATCCAGATCAACGCTTACCATCAACCGGGGGTGGAAGCAGGCAAGAAAGCCGCCAGCGCTGTCTTGGAGCTGCAACGGCGATTGCTAGAGACGGTGCAGGAGCACCAGGGATCCCTGACTTTGCCCCAACTGGCGAAGCAACTGGGCTGCCCGGAGCGCATAGAAACCCTGTACTGGATTGTGCGGCACCTACACGCCAATGGCCGCGGAGTCCTGTTGACAGGGGATCCCGCCCGCCCCCTGGAGCTGAGCATCCAGCCTCGGCCTGCTTGAGCCTCGAGTTTCCTGGAGCAAGTGCGGAGAGCAGGCTTGAGTTGGTCAATCTGTACCTCGCCTTAAGCCCTTCCCGGCCAGCCGACCCCCCTGCCTAGAATCGAGCAAGAGTCCACTCCAGGAGGAGACTATGGATCAATCTGCTGCCGTCCTGCCCCTACAAACCCCGAAAGATGTCTCCATCGAAGATATTGAGCAGGAGCTGAACAAGATCTGGTCTTCCAAAGGAGAGAGCGTTGCCGCCCGCGCTGCCACCTTTACCCTGGTGGTGTACGAATCTCTGGACGATGCGCTGTTGCTGCCTTCCCCCACCGTCGAAGCCATCGCCACCCAGAACCCCTGTCGCGTCATTGACCTGCGCGCCAAACGAGAGGGATCCCCAGACGATGCCATCGAGGCCCAGGTGGCCGCCTATTGCCCGGTGACCCGCGAGCAGCGCAGCTCGTTGGTCTGTTGCGAATACATCACCCTGAAAGCGCCCGAATCGGCCTTTGTGCGGGCCTGCAGCACGGTCGCCTCGCTGCTGATCCCCAACTTGCCCACCTTTTTGTGGTGGCAGGGGGATCTGGATCTGAACAGCTTGCTGTTTCAAAAATTGGTGGCCCTGAGCAATCGGGTCATTGTCGATTCGCGGGGCTTTGTCAATCCAGAAGAAGATCTGCAAGAAATCCACCTCTTGCTGAGCGAGGGCCGCCACTGCGGGGATCTCAACTGGCGGCGGCTGCTGCCCTGGCAGGAACTCACCGCCCAAGCCTTCGACCCTCCCGACCGGCGAGAGTCCCTCTACCTTGTGGATCGTGTGAACCTCGACTACAAAGCCGGCAATCCCTGCCAGGCGTTCCTCTTCCTGGGCTGGCTGGCCAGTCGCCTGGGGTGGACTCCCACAGAGCGGGTTCAGGCTCAGGAGCACGATTACCAGATCGACCGTATCCGCTTGCAAACCCAAAGGGGCGGCGAGGTGATGGCAGAACTGGCGGCTGTGCCCTTGGCCTCGGAAATCAGCCAGCCGGGGGATCTCATCGGGCTGCGCCTCACCTCCAGCAACCAGGAAGCCGACGCCTGTACCGTGCTGTGCTCCGAAACCACAGGGTGTATGCGCATGGAAGCCATGGGGGGCGCTCAGAGGTGCGTGATTCGCCAGGTGGCTCCCCTGGAGCAGGACTCCCTCGACACCCTGCTGGCTGCCGAGTTGCAGCGGCTTGGTCCCGACTACCTCTACGAAGAAACCCTAGGGGTGGTGGATCAGATGCTGAAGCTGGGCAAAAGCTGAGATCCGCTTCTGTTTCAAGGCAGCTCCACCGACGTGGGCTTGGAAGCATGGGGCAGTCCCCACCCCAATTTCTCGCGCATAACGCGGAAAAATTCCGGTCGGCGCAGGCGCATCAAATCCGTCCAATAGGGGGCACGTACCACCCGAATCTGGTCTTCCGGCATGATATAGCAGCCGGCATTCCCATCCACCACCAAAACCAGCGGCTGAGGGGTAACGGGGCTAATCCACACCTCCTCCGAATCGGGAAAGACCAAGGCCCGCGAGGCCATGGAATGGGGGCAGATGGGGATCAACTGCAAAACCGGCACCCCCGGTGTGATCACCGGCCCACCCGCCGAGAGGGCATAAGCCGTCGAGCCGGTGGGAGTAGCCAAAATCACTCCGTCGGCAGCCACATCCAGAGGTGAGTGATCCCCGATGGTGATCTCGAAATGGCACATGCTGGTCAAAGGCTCGCGGTGCAGCACCATCTCGTTTAAGCTCAAGACCTCCCAGCGCAATTCCTGCCCTCGGTAGGCTTGCACCAGCAACATGCTGCGGCGATCCAGGGTGTATTCCCCGGCAATGGCGGCGCTGGCTGCCTCCTCTAGATGAGAAAGGTAGGTCTCCGTCAGAAAGCCCAGGTGGCCCGTGTTCACCGCCAACAGGGGGATCCCTTTGGGGGCCAGTTGCCGCGCTGCTGCCAAGACGGTGCCATCTCCCCCCAACACCACTGCAAACTTCATGGTTTGATCAAATCCAGCCGGGGCCAGGCTATCTACTCTGGTCAGGCAGATGGGGCTGTCGGGCTTGGCATAGCCGAGGATACCGCCCCAGTTGGGGGCCACACAGACTTCCCAGCCCTGCTCCTGAAACCAGCGGGCTAGGGTTTCGCTGCTGCGTTTGGCGGCGGGTTTGGCGTCGTTGTAGAGGATCCCGGCTTTGGGCTTGGTCATGGGCAATGGGAAGGCAGAGGTGCCAAAACTCTATCAGTTCTGCAGGCCCTTCTGCTGGCCAGGTGATCCATTCCCCAATTTCTGCGCTCCTCTAGCGGGCCAGGTACCGTTCCAAGCGTCCCTGGAAAAATGACAAGATTAACGTCAGCAGCCAGTACCACAGCGCTGCCACCACCAAAGCCTCAAAAAAATGTTGGCGCGGCAAACCCGCCTGTCGAGCCCGGCCCATCAACTCCTGCAAAGCAATGGCGCTGGCCAGGGCAGTGTCTTTCTGCATGGCGATGAATTGGTTGCCAATGTCCGGTAAGACAATTCGAAAAGCTTGCGGCAAAATGATGCACCATAGGGTTTGCCAAGGCTTAAGCCCTAGGGCATAGGCGGCTTCCCGCTGCCCGACGGGAATGGCTTGGATCCCGGCCCGGAAGATCTCGCTCATGTAGGCGCCATAGTTCAGGCTCAAGGCCAGCACCGCCGAAGTAAACGAGCCGAACACCAGGCCCAGTTGCGGCAAAGCCTGGTAGATGAACAAAAACTGCAGAAATAGAGGTGTGCCTCGCATCAACGAGACATACAGAGCGGAGAGGCTGCTCAGAGGGGCAATCTGGGAGAGGCCCGCCAGTGCCGACAAAAAGGCCAAGGTGGTGGCACAGAGGATGGAGACCAAGGACAGTTGAAAAGTAGTGCCCACCCCTTGCGAGATGAACCACCACCACTCGCGCACAAAGTTGCCGTTGAGACGCAAGGTACGGATGGGGATCCCGGCCAACTCCAACTGTACCCCGCTGAAGGTGAACACCAACAACAGCAGCCACAAAACCAACCACAACCCCTGGGCCACCGGGAACGGGATCCCTTTTCGAATCCGGGGCGGTGGGTAAATGGGCTGCTCCAGTGGGATAGAGTTTTTGCTCACTCAGCTTTTTTCGTCAGATCAATGCCGTAATACCGCTTCGAGAGGGCTGTTAGCGTGCCGTCCGCATGCATGGATTCTAAGATTTCGTTAATTTTGGCTTGCAAGCTCTCGGAAGGGGCAGGGCTGGAGCGATCCAAGGCCACAGCCAAGGCTTCATAGTAGACCGGATCCCCCAGAGTTTTCAGGGGCAGTCCTTCCCGAATGGCATTTTCAGCCGTCGGCAAAGCCGTCAAGACTGCATCCAAGCGGGTGCCATCCCCCAGTGCCAAGTCCTGCAGAGCCAGGCTATCGGTGTCGTAGATGCGAATGTCCACCCGCGGGGCTGGAACTTGGATGGTCTCTCCTTCCAGGGTGAGGTTGCCCTCCAGGTAGGCTTGATAGGTGGTGGCGGTGCCCACCCCAACTCGCTTTCCTTCCAAGGCGGCGATATCGGTCAGGGTCGAGGCTTGGTGGACCACGAAGCTGGCGGGGGTGTAGTAGTAGGGAATGGTAAACAGCAGAGCTTTCTGGCGCTCGGCAGTCACGGTCATCGACCCGACATTGACATCCCAGCGGCCATTCCAAGATCCGGCGGTGATGACATCGAAGTTGATATCCAGAAACTCAGCCTCTACCCCCAAGCGCCTGGCAATCTCGCGCGCCACATCCACATCAAATCCTTCCCAAGTGCCGTCAGGGTTGCGGTAGCTCTGAGGACGGTAATTGGAGTCGGTGGAAATCCGGAGCACCCCCCGCTCTTGAACTTGAGCCAACAAATCGCTACCTTGGGCCAGCAGGGATCCCTGGTGTGTGCCTAGAGCCCAGCATCCGGCCAGGGTCAAGCAAAGGGCTTGTAGGGATCGGCGTCGAGAAACAGACATCGGCAAAACCTCAGATGAAGGTGAAGGGCAAACCCATTGGAATCCATCCAAGCTATCCAAGGCTGTCACAATTCCCGTTGCAAGGTAGTATCACCTGACACTGCCGCTTTGGGTGGCTATTCCCGACTGGGGCGAGCGGGTCGCAATTCTCCAAACATGCTCTAAAAAAGGCAAATCAACTGTCTCAGGATTGAGCTTATGAATCCCAATTGAGATTGAAATATCTCCTCCAGAAAGGCATCCCCTGAGACTTGCGATCAAGACTCGTGCTGTGTTGCCCGGGGGGGCAATCCGTATCCCTCTGTGGGCAACGGAGAATCGACGTTCTGGGTAGCAGAAAACATTTGGCTCGACCCAATGGATCCCCCTTAGCAATTGGGCGGAGAGGATGTCAATATCTTTGGAAGAGAACGGGGTTGAGGGTGGTTATGCAAGCGGTGATCTTGGCGGGTGGGAAAGGAACTCGCTTACGGCCTTTTACCTTTTTGCAGCCTAAGCCTTTGTTGCCCCTTTTGGATGTGCCCTTTTTGGAGTGGCTGATCGGGCGCTGCCGCCGAGCCGGCCTGACAGATATTTTGCTCAGCGTGGGTTATCTGGGCCAACAAATTGAGGCTGCTCTGGGAGATGGCGCTGCTTTGGGGGTGAAGCTCCGCTACATTCCCGAAGAGACGCCTTTGGATACGGCAGGAGCTTTGGTGCTGGCTCAGCCCTATTTCACTGGGGATCCCTTGGTGGTCTTCAATGCCGACATCCTCACAGATCTGGATCTGCAGATGCTGATGCAATGTCATGTGCAGAGCAAGGCCATGGCCACCCTCACCCTCGCCCGCGTGGACGATATCACCGCCTATGGCCTGGTGGAAGTTGGGGAAGGGGGCCAGATCCAATCTTTTCGGGAAAAACCCACCCCTGCAGAAGCCCTCACCCTCACCACCGACACGATCAACGCCGGCACCTATGTCTTGGATCCAGCCATTTTTAAAGACTACCCCAGTGGGGATCCCCTCAGCTTCGAGCGGCGTGTCTTCCCCGATTTGCTCAGGCAAGGGCACCGGCTGCAAGCTTATCTCCACACAGGCTACTGGCGGGATCTGGGCACGCCAGCCAGCTATTACCACGGCCAACTGGACATTCTTCTGGGCCGAATGACGGATTTTCCCCTGGAAGATGTGCAGCAACAGGCGCCGGGGATATGGGTGCACAAAACGGCTGAGATCCATCCCAGCGCTCAACTGCACGCCCCCTGCTACATTGGCGCCCACACCCGGCTGGGATCCCAAGCTCAGATTCCGGCAGGCACCATCCTCGGCAGCCACAGCTGGGTAAATGGATCCCTGCAGCCGGGAGCCTACGGGCCGAGAGTCCTGGTAGTGTAGGTTAAGTGCAAGTTAAGTTCACGACCATCCAGGACAAAGCCATCAGCAAATGGAGCTACCACAAACCGGGGAACGCTGGGATCCCTACCTTGCTGCCGTAGCTGCTCGCTTCAATCGGGAGCTGGAAATTCAACTGGGTCGGCCAGGTTGGCAACTTCCCCCAGACCTGGAGCAACTGCCTTTTTGGCAAGCCCAGCAGCGGGATCACCTGCAAGAACGCCTCGGGATCCCCTTTTGGCAACTGCGTGCCCCCAAAAAACGGGAAGCCTGTTTGGATTTGGGCTGTGGGGTAAGCTTCCTGACCTATCCCTGGAACGATTGGCAAGCCTACTTTTACGGCCATGAGCTGAGCGGTGAGATTGTGCGCTTTATTCGCTCGCGGGCACCCCAGCTTAACTCCAAGCTGTTCAAGTCAATGCAACAGGGATCCGCCCACCATTTGGAAAACTACGAGTCGGAGCAATTTGATCTGGCCATTGCCACCGGATTTTTGTACTACTACCCGATTGAGTACTTCGACGCGGTTTGGGCAGAGTTGATGCGAGTGTTGCGACCGGCTGCACCTGTGATTATTGAAGTGGTCAATCCCGACTCGGTGTGGGCGGAACAATGGGGCCTCATCGAGCTATTCAAAGGCACCGAACCGATTTTCACCCCCCTAACGGAGTGGGAGCGGCGCATCGCAGCCTTGGGGGGCAAAATTCAGAAACAGGCCAGTGGCGAACTGTTCACCACCTATTGGATTCAGCGCAGACCGTGATCTGCTCACAACCGGGAAAGTATCGGAGCATTCGGAGTAGTGGGGTAACCTTTAAGGCTGGGTACTAAGATTAAAAATAAGATAAAGATTAAGAAGAAGTGTGATCCCGGACAAGGGATCCACCGCCATCCATGCAAGCCTCCTCTCCCACCTTCCTCTTGGTTGATGGCTACAACATCATCGGAGCTTGGCCCACCCTGAGCCAGTTAGCGCGTCGCTCCCTGATGGAATTGGCCCGTCTGCGCTTGGTGGAATCTTTGGCCAACTATGTGGCCTTCCGGGGCTACCAGGCGACCGTGGTGTACGATGCCTACGCCCAACCCACTCCAGCCCGGCAAGAGCGCTCCCCTTCGGGTATCGAGATCCTGTATACCTCCTATGGCGAGACCGCCGACAGTTGTATTGAACGGCTGTGTGCCCAGTTGCAGAGGGATGGGTGTCGGGTACGGGTGGCTACCTCCGATCGTGTCCAGCAGTTGGTGATTGGCGGCTACAACGCCGAATGGGTCTCGGCAGAACAACTGTGGGATGAAGTGCAGCAGGCCCAGCAGCAGATCCGGCGCGTCCAACCAAAACGGCTATCGAGCAAGCGGGGCATTGATGCCTACTTGGATGCAGATACCCTCTCACGCCTAAACCGCTGGCGGCTGTCCGGCCAAGATCCCATGCGCTAAATGCCATCGTAGGGAACGGTGGGAGCTCCATACCAAAGATGCTCTTCATCTGGCGAGGCAGTGGGCAACTGCTCCTGTGAAGGATCCGCCGGAGCCAGCTCCCGCTCATCCACCAACACCAGCACCCGCACAACTCGATTTTTGGGCAATTGTTCCTGCGCCTTCATGGGCAAAATCAGTTGACCTTGGCTGTCGGTACGGGCCCAGAACTCATGTGCTTTCATGCTGTTTCCCAAAATCATGAGCCAATGAAGGGATCCCCAGGCCGGATCTTAGTGAGGATGATGAATGACCCCAGAAAGCTCCATCTGTTCTTCGTATTCAGATGAGTCGGAGAGGCTGGCCCAGCTTTATAGTTATTTTGATTCAAACTAGGACACTCTAGGACACTGCGTCAGGGTTGTGGAGCAATAGCGTTGCAGAGCAATAATGCGCGGGGCTAGAGGGCTTGTCTCAGCAGCCCAGGCATCTCACCTAACCTGAAACGGCCATAAGCTCCCACAGCATCTCGGATAAGCTTGCCTCAACAAATCTCAAAAGCCGCTGGCAGGTAGTCAACCAAAGCGTAGCTTACCCCTTCCCTGGAGGCCCGACGTTCTATCAGCGCAACATCAAAACGGCAGGACAACTCGGAGAGGTGGGGATGCTGGCTCAAGAAGGCCTGGGCAGCCCGGATCAAGCGTCGCTGCTTGGGGATCCCAACCGCCAAAAGCCCGCCTCGATCCCAGCTACCGGGGCTACGGGTTTTCACCTCTACGAAAATCAGCACATCAGCTTTGTGGGCAACCAGATCCAGCTCGCCCCAAGGGCAGCGCCACCGCTGGGCCAGGATCTGCCAGCCCTGCTGACAGAGATATTGCCGCACCCAGCCCTCGCCGACGTTGCCTGTATTCTGGAGAGAAGCTCCTTTGGGCAAGGGATCCATAAAAAAATCACCAGCGCCCGGCTCTAATGAGCAGAGCCATTGCCGTGATACTTGTCGGTGTCGTAAAAGCCATTGCGGGTGCCGAAGTAGAAACTTGCCAGAGAGAGGACAAGAGCAACCCCCACCAAGACTAACTTTGCATCCACGTGGTTTTCCCCTGATTTTCTCCTCAACCGTGATCATAATAGCCTGCCGCTCCTTCACAATCCTCTGGTAAGCGATGCGCGGCACTGATATCGGCCAAGGCACAGCAAGTCTTGGGGGATCCCATTGGAAATGAACTACTCCCACTGGGAGCTCAGCATGCTACCATTCAGACGGAAAGGGAGTAGTCAGGCGGCTTACCGCCCTCTGCATCGACATACTGGCTAAAAACAGCCCGGTGCAAGAGACAAAGCAAGCCCGGCAGGCTGCTTTGGTGACGAGACTTTCACTGAGTTCACGCAGAGGTGAGCTTGGTGAGTCCGTCTGACTTTCCCGGCCTTCACCTCTAGGTGTGAACCGATTCCACACACAAGAGAGGTTGGAGGCTAAACGATGTGGGCTGGTTTTGCGTCAAGTTTGCTGTTGGTTACGGTAGCAGAGTTTGGGGATAAAACCTTTTTTACCCCCCTGATTCTGGCTATGCGGCACCCGCGCCGCTGGGTTTTCTTGGGGACGTGGCTGGCTTTGGCCGTGATGACCTTGCTGGCGGTGGTGGCCGGGAAGGTGCTTTTCAAGCTGCTGCCACCCCTGGGCGTGAGAGTGTTATCGGCTGGGGTTTTTGCGGCTTTTGGGCTGAGAATGCTCTGGCAAGCTTACAAGATGACTCCCCAGCAGGAAAAAGAAGAAGAGGAAGAAGCCCTCAGGCTGGTGGAGCAGGCAGAAGAAAAAGGGGCGGGCCGCGGCGGTGCTTGGGCTATTGTGTGGGAAGCCTTTAGCTTGACAGCCTTGGCCGAGTTCGGGGATAAAACCCAGATTGCCACCGTCTCCTTGGCGGCCACCCACCCGGGATTGAGTGTATGGGCAGGGGCTACCCTTGGCCATGGGCTGATGGTGGGGCTGGCGGTGGTGGGAGGTCGTTTTTTAGCAGCTCACATCTCTGAACGCGCCGTGCATTGGGTGGGGGGCGGCTTATTTCTGGTGTTTGCGTTGCTGACCGGTTGGGAGTTGGCAGGATGAGGGATCAGCTAGAAATCGCAGGAGCCCCGCACTGTACCCGTAGGGTCAGTGTCGGGAGGAATGCGGAAGTTATGATAGAAC
>NZ_JANSIG010000011.1:0-51492 GCF_047461975.1 Synechococcus sp. R55.3
CTGTAAAAAAGCCAATATCTTCTGCCATTTGTTTTCATCTAAAAAAACCAACTTCATCCTCTTTCCTCTATAAATTATTCTCTCTATCCTAACATAAGATCAACACGACCTAGGCTAAAACGGCTATAACTGCTGCTATAGCAATCAAGAGTTAATCAGTGAAAACAAAATCAACAATAGTGGGCGAGCAATGAATTAGAGCAGGAGTGTGAGGGACTCCAAGGTGTTCAATTCCAGAAAGCTGATGATCGGACTCGAACCGACGACCTGCTCATTACGAGTGAGCTGCTCTACCAACTGAGCTACATCAGCAACGGTTGATTCGATAGGGGAACCCGCCGCTCCGGAGCAAGCAATCCCAATCTTGATCCTGGGCAGGTTTACTGATCCTAACTCATCCTTGCCTCACTCGGGATCCCCAACGCCATAGCCCCAAAGACAGCCCCAACGTTAGCCACGCCAGCCAATCCCCTGCGCGATTGTAGAAAGTTGTCTCAGAGCGCCGCCTCACCTCTCCCGTGATCACCCCCCGCTGAAAGATGGGGCCGACCTGCTGGAGCCGACCTGAGGGATCCACCACCAAATTGCCGCCGGTGTTGTTGACAAACACCACGCTACGCCGATTTTCCACAGCCCGAAAAACCGAGAGTTTGCCATGCAGCATCGGCCAGTGGCTATTACCAAACCAGCTATCATCCGAAATTACGATCAAAGACTCGGCACCGCGACGAGTCAAAGTTCGGCTGGGCGCAGGCAACACGCTCTCCAAGCAGATCATCACCCCCAAAGGCCCGAAAAGCTCCCCCCCGGCCAAAGGTCGGTAGCCATCCGGCGAGGGCACATAGCGCCCCGACTCGAAATAGGGAAAGATCCACTGCTTGCCAAACCCATCCAGCAAGTTGCCCTGGGCGTCAAACAACAGGGCCGTATTAAAAAATCGCTGCTGCTCTTCCGGCAAATGGGCTGTGCGGGGATCCGGCTCTGTTGCCCCCGTAATCAAAGCGCCTTCCGGTGGCAGAATCGCTTGCATCGGCTCGATCACGTAAGGCTCTAGGCCGGTATTCAGCAGCCGTGCCCGCAGCGCCCCCTCCGGCCAAATCACCAACTGCGCCCCGGCAGCCACCCCCTGGGCAGAAAGCTGATGCAGCTCCCGGTAGCGCTCCATGCGGTAGTCCCAACTGCGATCGGCTTCCAGCCAAGCCACCTGCTGCACTGCCCCCACCCGAAAGCCGGGATCCCTGTTTTCAACGGCCAAGGCATCGAAGTAAGCCAGGCGCACGCTTCCATAAGCCAAGACCAGCCCTGTCAGCCCCAGGCCCCAGGCAAGCGTACTCCAGAAATCTCTGTTCTTGAGCATCTCACCCAAAGCGTTTCTCAGGGATCCCCTAGCCGTCTGCCACCGGCTGGAAATCTGCCTGGCCATCTGCCAAAGAACCCCATTGACGAACACGGCAAAAAAGGTAACCCCCCAGATCCCGGTGACATCGGCCACCTGGATCCCGAGAGGCCAGTCGAACAGCAAGGATCCCCAGTGGAAAGGGATGGGCCACCAGAGCAAGCCCAACAGCCCATCCAAGCCCGTCCAGACCGTGGCCAAACCCAGCGGACGTGCCCAAGCCGGCAGGGGACGACTCAGTTGCAAACTCAGGAGCGTAGCGGTGGTGAAAAAGAGGGGGATCAGGGGAGCCACCACCACGCCCCCTAGGATCTCCCAGGCGCTCAACACCTCAACCGAGAAGGGATCCACCCAGAAGGCGTACAGGCACACCCAAAACCAGAGGCCATAGGCCAAACGCCACCGCGCCCACCCTTGCCGTTGTTCGCACAGGTCAAACAGCGGGGCTAGGCCCAGCAGCGCCCCCGGAAACCAGTGCCACCAGCGGTTGGGGGACCCCAGACAGAGCAGCAGGATGGCTAGACCCATCAGCCAGCGGGATCCCTCGCCTGGGTTTCTCTTTTGGGGCAGATCCTGCCGTTGAGTTGAAGATTTCAGTTCCAGCTTCATCACCTCAATAAAATTCAGCCTCTTCGGGAAACCCCACGGGGATTGAACACGCCCCTGCCGACGGATCCTCTCCAGAGTAGCGCCCTTGCAGCAGCCGCAACTATCTCCTGGAGCACAGGGCTCCTACTGCCCGAATCTGAAGCTGTGTTAACATTTTGCATAACTTCAGGGGGCTGGTGCCTCCCGGCTTGGGTTAGGGATCCCGTCAGCGGTGCGTAGCACTATGGGCAAAGTTTTGGTTTTGAATGCCTCCTACGAGCCGCTCAACATCACCAGTTGGCGCAGGGCGGTCGTTCTTTTGCTCAAGGGCAAGGCCGAGCAAATTGAGCACAATGGCCGAGTGGTGTACGGCAACATTCCTTTGCCCACCGTCATTCGCCTGCGCCACTATGTCCACGTTCCCCATAAGGAGATCCCGCTCACGCGCCGCAACGTCCTCTACCGGGATGGGCACCGTTGTCAGTACTGCGGCTGCTTCGGCGAAGATCTCACCCTGGATCACGTGATCCCTCGCTCCCGTGGCGGCGGAGATACTTGGGAAAATGTGGTCAGTGCCTGTGTGCGTTGCAACGTGAAAAAAGGGAACCGCACCCCCCGCGAAGCCGGTATGCCCCTGCTGCGCCAACCCCGCCGTCCCCACAGCACTCTTTACTTTGAAATCTCCAAAGCCGTCGGCAGTGGTTCCCATCGAGAATGGTCTAAGTACACCATCGGCCTAGAAGGGGATCCCCAGGGGGAATCGTTGGACGACCCAAGCTAGACTGGCCGCCTAAGGATGGAGTTCTGATGCAGGGGCAGCTTTGGAAATGGGGGGAGAAGTGGTGGCCGGGATTCCTGTCTCGATCCACTGGTGGATCAGGGCATTGACCTGTTCTGGACGCTCATCGTGGGGGCAGTG
This sequence comes from Synechococcus sp. R55.3, assembly GCF_047461975.1. Classification (NCBI taxonomy): domain Bacteria; kingdom Bacillati; phylum Cyanobacteriota; class Cyanophyceae; order Synechococcales; family Synechococcaceae; genus Synechococcus; species Synechococcus sp. R55.3. The sequence goes on from NZ_JANSIG010000011.1 coordinate 2,904, forward strand.
GCCAGCCTCCAGGAAGTATTCCATCGCTTGAGGGTAGTGGGCCCGGTAGAGCTTAGAGCGTTCCCGCGCCCGCATCCAGGGATCCCGCTCTCCCCAGATCAACAACAGCGGGCGCACCAGGCTGCGCAGCAGCTCATCTACATAGCGTCCCTTCTGGCCGCCTCGCATCAAGGCCACAAACACATCGGCAGCACCCGGATCCTGGGTGGGGCGATGAATGTCCTCGACCAGCTGATCGGTCACGGCTGCCGGGTCGTAGTAAACCTGCTTCAGCTTGGCTCGGATCACGTGCGGCTGCCGCAAATACTGAAACAGCAGGTAAGACACCAGGCGCTGGCGCAGGCCCCAGCCCACCAATCCGCCTATCCATTGCCGCCATCCGGTCGGGGATCCCTTGAGCGTGGAAAACCCACCTGCCCCATTCAAAAGCACCACGCCCCGCACCCACTCCGGCCACTCCGCCGCAAAACTGAGCACCACATAGCCGCCCAGGGAGTTGCCGATCCCCACCACAGGCCGACGGATTACCTGTTGGCAAAAGTCCCGCAGTTGATCCCGCCAGATTTCGGTGCGGTAGTCCCAGTTGGGCTTGGCAGAGCGACCGAAACCCAGCAAATCAATGGCATACACCTGATAATGTTGAGCCAATTCGGGAATGTTCTTGCGCCAGTGGTCGGTAGAGGCCCCAAAGCCGTGTACCAGAAGCAGAGGCTGCCCCTGCTCACCCTGTTTGACGTAATGAACTGACTGCCCTCGCCAGATCCACCGCGCCGAAATGGGAGTGGCCGATACCGATGTCGAAGCCATAGGAGTTGCTTGTAAGCCTTTCTTAATTCTAGGTTCTTTGCAGCTACTCCGGGGGGAAGCCCACCCTCTACGGGCAACGTAAGAGCAGTGGGCCTGTTAGACATAACCTCTGCTTTTTAGGCTTTGTATCACCAGGTCAATACATTCGGAGATGCTTTGCTCGGCAGTTTTGCACACCACCTCCGGCTGTTCCGGCGGCTCGTAGGGATCGTCGATGCCGGTAAAGTTCTGGATTAAGCCTGCCCGCGCCTTTCGATAGAGGCCCTTCACATCCCGGCGTTCGCACACCTCCAAAGGGGCATCCACAAAGACCTCGATGAAGCTGCCAATATATCGCCGTACCTCCTGCCGCACCGCCCGATAAGGGGAAATAGCCGACACCAGCACAATCACCCCGTGCCGAGTCAGCATCTCCGCCACAAAGCCGATGCGGCGAATGTTCTCCTCCCGATCCACTTTGCTGAAGCCCAGACCCTTGGTGAGATGTTGCCGCACCAGGTCCCCATCGAGCACTTCCACCGGCAGCCCCCAAGCGCGCAACTGCTGGGCCACGCCGCAGCTCAGGGTGGTTTTGCCCGCCCCGCTCAATCCCGTAAACCAGACCGTTACCCCCCGCCGCGACATCGGTTCGTAGGGATCCCTGAATCTTTGGCCCCGCCAGAATATCATCTCCAAAGCAGGGTGGTACACTCGAAACACGGCTTGCGTCAGCCCCAAAGCGCTCCGCGCCGCCAACACGACAGCAATCTTTTACCGGCCATGTCTCCTCTAACTTCGCCTCTTGCCAGTGCCCCCTCGGGATCCCCGACAACTGCCGAGCTGTTTGCCGAGCATGTGATGGCCACCTATGGGCGCTATCCCCTGACCTTGGTGCGCGGGCAGGGGTGTCGAGTTTGGGATGAGCAGGGGCGGGAGTACCTGGATTTTGTGGCCGGCATTGCTACCTGTACTCTGGGGCATGCCCACCCGGTGTGGATTCAGGCGCTCACCGAGCAGGCGCAACAGTTGCATCATGTTTCCAACCTTTACTACAACCAGCCGCAGGCGCAACTGGCCCAATGGCTGACCCAGCACTCCTGTGCCGACAAAGTGTTTTTCTGCAACTCAGGGGCGGAAGCCAATGAAGGAGCCATCAAGCTGGCCCGCAAGTATGCCCACGCGGTGCGCGGGATCTCAGATCCGGTGATCCTCACCGCCCATGCCAGCTTCCATGGCCGCACCCTGGCCACCGTTACCGCCACCGGCCAGCCGAAATACCAGAAAGACTTTGCCCCTCTGGTGCCCGGCTTTGATTACGTTCCCTACAATGACATCGAGGGCACAGCAGCAGTGTTGGATCGCTGGGGCGAGCGGGTGTGTGCCGTGCTGTTGGAGCCGTTGCAGGGGGAAGGGGGGGTTGTCCCGGGGGATCCCGCCTATTTTCAATGGTTGCGCCGGATCTGCAGCGAGCGGGGCGTTCTGCTGATGTTGGATGAGGTGCAGGTGGGCATGGGCCGTACCGGCATGCTGTGGGGCCACTGTAACCTGGGGGTGGAGCCGGATGTGTTCACCTTGGCCAAGGGCCTGGCCGGTGGGATCCCCATCGGGGCCTTGTTGGCGAAAGACTTTTGCGCCGTGTTTCAGCCGGGGGATCACGCCAGCACCTTTGGGGGCAACCCCTTGGCTTGTGCGGTGGGTCTGGCGGTTTGCCGCACGCTGATGTCAGAGAGTTTGGTTTGGAATGCCCAGCAGACGGGGATGTATCTGCGTCAGGGGCTGTCCCGCCTGGCGGAGCAGTTTCCACAGCTCGTTGAGCAAGTGCGGGGCTGGGGCCTGATTCAGGGTTTGGTGGTGCGCATCCCGGCGGCTGAAGCGGTCAAGGCGGCGATGGACTGCGGGCTGTTGTTGGTGCCGGCAGGATCCCAGGTGGTGCGCTTGGTGCCCCCCTTGATCGTCACCCCGGCGGAAATCGACGAGGCTCTGGTGATGTTGGAATCGGCTTTGCAGAGGTTGGCCGCCTCCCTTGGCCATTCCGGGGAAGCCTAGCCTCGCCAAACTTGTCGCAGAAAGGCCTGCAACTGCTGTCGGGCAGAGGGCTCGTGGGGAGCGGGATCCCTTGCCTGCTCCAAAAGGGGCAACACCTCCTCCGCATAGGCCGGGACAAAGCCGGCAGCAGGCCAGAGCAAATCCGAGGTGGCCCGCAGGTTCAAGACTTGGGATCCCTGCCTGAGCAAGAGAGGTCGCACCCAGAGCAATGCTGGGGATCCCGCCGCAAGATTGTGGAGAGAAGCCTGAATCAGCTCCACATAGAGGGTGGCTTGCGGCCCTGGCAGGGCGAGGATGGGACGGGGTGAGGGTGGAGTGCTGCCCACCTCCACCGGGGCAGGCAAAGGGCGGCTTCTGGAAGGGATATTCTCCACAGAGCCACATCGGGCGGGCAAACGAGGCAACAGGGTCATGCAATCGTTAACTGAAGACGATATGGACTGTACTGATCCTAATCGATGGCCTCCTTACTTTTCTTTGGCAGGCGGGTTGGCCGGGGATCCCGTCTTTGCGGACATTTCGTGAACCCGATCTTGTGGCATGGTGCTAGGTAGCTTTCTGATCAGACTTGGACGGATCCCGCCATGATGCACACTTTTGTCCCGCCCCACCGCTTTTTCCCCTACCTGACCTGGACAGAGATCCAGGCCATGCCCGATAAAGAGAACGTGGTGATCATCCAGCCGGTTGCCTCGATTGAGCAACACGGGCCCCACCTGCCCCTGGTGGTGGATGCCTGCATCGGCACGGCGGTCATCGGGCGCGCCATGGAGAAGCTGGAGCCTGAGATCCCGGCCTATGTTTTGCCCACCCAATGCTACGGCAAAGCCAACGAGCACTGGCATTTCCCCGGCACCATTACCCTCTCGGCCCAAACCCTGATGGCGGTGCTGACGGAAGTGGCAGAGAGCATCTACCGAGCTGGGTTTCGCAAGCTGGTATTCCTCAATTCCCACGGCGGCCAGCCACAGGTGCTGGAGATTGTCGCCCGCGATCTTCACCAGAAGTATGAAGATTTCATGCTGTTCCCGGTGTCCGTCTGGCGGGTTCCCCACGAAGGGCGAGAGCTGTTTACCGAGAAAGAGCGGGAATTGGGTATTCACGCCGGCGATGGGGAGACCAGTATGCTGATGCACCTTTTGCCCGATACGGTGCGAACCGACCGATTGGTCTGCGAATATCCCCACGATCTGCCGGAAAACAGCTTGCTCAGCATGGAAGGGCGGATCCCTTTCGCTTGGGCAACTCGCGACCTCACCCAGAGCGGAGTTTTGGGCGATGCCACTGCCGCCACGCCGGAGAAAGGCAAAGTTTTGGTGGAGTCCATGTCCGATAGCTGGGTGCGGCTGATCCGAGATCTGCACAGGTTCCAGCAGCCCAAGGCTTGGCGCAAAGCCCCGCTGCCGGTCTAGGGATCCAGGCAAAGGTCTGTGGTTCATTGCCCTATAGACCTACGGCCTGCTTTGTGAAAGGCTTTCGCCAAAACTGGCTGGCCATTGAAACCATTAGGATTGAAGAGAAGAGATGAACTCCCCCATCTCATTTTTGCTAAGGGGTGATAGAGCTACGCTTCGCCAGTGCGACCAATGACCCTTTCCTTAAAACCGGCCACCCAACCCATCCTTGAGCGCCACAGCGCCACCTGGCAAGACTACGTGGCCATCCGCGACCATCCCGCTGTGGATTGGCAGAAACTTTCCTTTTATCAGGGCTGGTTGTGGGTCAACATGGGCAAAGAAGGGCCAGAGCATGCCTCCGTCAGCGATTTCATCACCATCGTCTTTGGTTTTTGGGCCTTTCTCCACCCCGATGTCCCCTTGCAGTCTTGTGGTCGCTGTCTGATCGAACGCCCCGAGACCCATGCCTGCGCCCCCGATCTGGTGCTCTACAAAGGCGATAACATCCCCAAGTACCAGCCCGGTGAACCGCGGCGGATTGATCTGCGCTACCAACGGGCGCCTGACTTGGTGGGCGAAATTGCCGATACTACCCTCAGCATTGATCTGGATGAGCAAAAGCAACTTTACGCCAGCTTGGGTATTCCCGAGTATTGGGTGATAGACGTCAAAGGGCGCCGCGTCTTTGCCTTTGGGCTAGCTGAGGGGGGCCAGTATCGGGCCATTGCCCAGTCACAGGTGCTCTCAGGTCTGAAGATAGACCTTCTCGAGCAAGCCCTGGAGCGGCTGGCCGAGGAGACCAACACCGCTGCTGCCAACTGGCTCCTCCAACAGTTGCAAAGCCGGGCTTAAGAACCAAGATTGATATGACTGTCATCTCCCTAAAAACCTCAACCCCCCCTATCCTCGAGCGCCACAGCGCCACCTGGCAGGACTACGTGGCTATCCGCGACCATCCCGCTGTGGATTGGCAGAAACTTTCCTTTTATCAGGGCTGGTTGTGGGTCAACATGGGCAAAGAAGGGCCAGAGCATGCCTCCGTCAGCGATTTCATGACGGCAATTTTTTTCGCATGGACCTTTCTCCACCCCGATGTCCCCTTGCAGTCTTATGGTCGCTGTCTGATCGAACGCCCCGAGACCCATGCTTGTGCCCCCGATCTGGTGCTCTACAAAGGCGATAACATCCCCAAGTACCAGTCCGGTGAACCGCGGCGGATTGATCTGCGCTACCAACGAGCGCCTGACTTGGTGGGCGAAATTGCCGATACTACCCTCAGCATTGACCTGGATGAGCAAAAGCAACTTTACGCCAGCTTGGGTATTCCCGAGTATTGGGTGATAGACGTCAAAGGGCGCCGCGTCTTTGCCTTTGGGCTAGCTGAGGGGGGGCGTTATAGGGCAATCTCCCAGTCACAGGTGCTGACAGGCTTAGAAATGCTGACAGGCTTAGAAATAGCTCTTCTTGAACAAGCCCTGGAACGACTTGCCACCCAAACCAACACTGCTGCTGCTAGCTGGCTCATCCAACAGTTACAAGGCCATGCTTGAGGCTGCCACTGATGAAGATTCCAGTCGAAGAACTAGGGATAAACCTTGATTTCGATTCAAACTAGGGCACTACACCCACACCCAAAACATTGGTCGCGTCAGCGTTGCGGAGCAATAATGCACGCGGCCAAAGTCTTTTCTCAATGGCCCAGGCATCTCACTCTAACCTGCAACGACTACAACTCCGAACAAAAAACTGCCAGCTTTTAGCCATGCCCTAGAAGCAGATCTTATTCAGCTTCTACTGGCTTTCTACTAGCTTCACGGAGCGGGGGCGAGTTTGATAACAAGGTGACGGTTTTTGTCCACCGCAATCCAGCCCTGCTGGCGAAAACGGTTCAGGAGACGGGTAATGGTGACCCGGGTGGTGCCGATGGCATTGGCCAAGTCCTGGTGGGTAAGGCGCACCTGAATGCGAACCCCTGTCGCAACTGGGGATCCCAGCTCCCCAGCCAAAAGGGAGAGCAACTGGCGCAGCCGATCCTCCACCCGCCGCCGTCCGGCCAAGGCGAGCAATGCTTCGGTTTGGCGCAGCCGACGCACCACCTGCTTGAGCAGCCCTTGACTCAGGATCTCTGAGGCTTCCACTTCTGCTGCCGGCAGCCGCAGCACATCAACTGCCGTCAAAGCCGTGGCTTGGTAGGGATCCAACATCGTCAGCGGGGATCCCAGGGGCATGGAAGGGCCGGCAAACCCCAACAGCGCCTCACCACCGTTGGGATAGAGGGTGGTCAACTGCACCACCCCCCGACAGACGATCACCCATTCATCAGGAAACAAAGGGATAACCTGGCCGGGAGTGTAGGGGGATAAACTGCGGCTGCGGTAGAGGTCTTCCAGCAGTTGGCGCTCCCGTGTGGACAGGCCGGCAGCAAAATGGCTAGGCATCGCTTCAGGCATAGGCTGGCTCCGCTAAGAAAACTGGGCGCACCAGTCGTTGGGCTCCCCCTTGCAAACCAACAGCAATGGGCTGGCCGTCAATGCTGAGGTTGGGGCATGAGATAAGTGTTCCCGACAACACCTTAGCGCTTGCCTCCCAGTCTGAAGTAAAGGCAAGGTTATGTCCAGGTTAAGTGTGGCTGCCCCGAGAGAATAAAGACAAAAGGGGAACCAGGCAAAGCTGCAGGGATCCTAATCCGCTAGGATCGAAACCAGGGTGCTCCGCACCGTCGACGCGAAAGTGCTCAAGCTTTCAGGAGATCTGTCGTGACGCTGATGGTTCGTGTGATTACCCCCGACCGCACGGTTTGGGATGCCCCCAGCGAGGAAGTGATCCTCCCTGCCACTTCGGGCCAATTGGGCATTCTCACCGGGCACGCCCCCCTCTTAACTGCTATCGGCAATGGCGTTATGCGGGTCAAAGCCGATGGAAAGTGGTCGGCCATTGCGGTCATGGGCGGATTTGCAGAAGTCGAAAACAACGAGGTAACCGTCCTGGTTAACCGAGCCGAGCGGGGCGAAACAGTGGATAAGGCGGCGGCTCAGGCCCTCTTGGATGAAGCCAGCAAAGTTTTGAATACCAGCAGCGACAAGCAAGAGCGCTTGCAGGCCAAGTTGGATCAACAGCGGGCCAGGGCCTTGATCCAAGCTGCCGAGATGGGCAGTAAGACCTGAGGGATCTCTTGAAGCTGACTCTGTCCCGATGCAGGATCTCCAGATATAGCCCAAGCTGCAGGGAAGAGGGGGAGGTGAGGCGCAGCCAGATGGCCATTCTCCATCTTCCGAGATTGGCTTTGTTAGGCTGGAGGAATCCACAAAAGATCCAGTTGAAGGCATGTTGAATCCTGCTGCTGTCCAGGACTTGTCTGCTAGCCTGAAGATCGGCCAGGTGGCTCTAGCAGCCGGCTTGCCTGTACGCACGGTGCGCTACTACGAATCGATAGGCCTGCTGAAGCCAACGGTGGAACGGGCGGAGTCCAGCTATCGGCTGTTCGACCCTTCGGTTTTGGTTCGTCTGGCCTTTATCCGCCGCTGCCAGAGCCTGGGCCTGAGCTTAGAAGAAATCCGCCAAATCCTGGATGTCCACGACCGAGGGGAGCAGCCTTGTCCAGAAATTCGCCAGCATCTGCAAGGCAAGCTGCAGGAGATTGAACAGCGAATTGCCGATCTGCAAGCGCTGAAAAGCCAAATTCAAGGTCTCCTCTCCGATTGGCAGATCCCCCCTGCGGCTGCTGATGAAAAAGAGGTGATCTGCCCGATTTTGCAAAAACCAGGGGCCGGCGGTGGCAAGAGCGACAGCCGTTACTCCACTGTTACCGACTTAGCCAAGTTGCGCGGCTGATCCACATCGGCTCCGCGGCGCAAAGCCATGGCGTAGGCGAACAACTGCAGGGGGATCACGTTCAGAACCGCCGACAACAGGGGTGTCGTGCTGGGCACCTCGATGATGTGGTCGGCTTTCTCCCGCACCTGGGTGTCTTCGGGGTTGATGAGGGCGATCACCCGTCCCCCCCGCGCCCGCACCTGTTCGATGTTGGAGAGCATTTTTTCGTAGACGGGATCCCGGGTGGCAATGCACACCACCGGCACCCGCTCGTCGATGAGGGCGATAGGGCCATGCTTCATCTCCCCTGCCGGGTAGCCTTCGGCGTGGATATAGCTCACCTCTTTCATCTTCAAAGCTCCTTCCAGGGCAATCGGGGCGTTAACCCAGCGGCCCAGATAGAGCATGTTGGCAACATGATGGTACTGCTCCGCCAGTTGGTCGTAGAGGGCGGCGTCCTTCAGCATCAGGCTGATCTTGCCCGGCAGCTCGATCAAGGCTTGCAGGTGGGCTTGGATCTGGGCCGGGCTGAGGATCCCTTTGGCCTGGGCCAGCTGCAAGGCCAGCAAGTACCCTGCCACCAACATGCCGGTAAACACTTTGGTGGAAGCCACGGCAATCTCCGGCCCGGCATGGATGTAGAGGACTCCAGCATCCGCCAGGCGGCTGGCCTGGGATCCGATGGCGTTGACAATCGCCAGAGTCGGGATCCCTTGGGTGCGGGCCTCGCTCATGGCTGCCAGCGTATCGACGGTTTCTCCCGACTGGGTTAGAGCCAGCAACAGGTGGTTGGGGCGCAACACCGGCTGGCGGTAGCGAAACTCAGAGGCATAGTCCACCTCCACGGGGGTACGGGCCAAGCTCTCGATGAAGTACTTGAGCACCCAGCAGGCGTGCCAGGCAGTACCACAGGCTACGGCGTGGATGTGCTCAATGTGGGCCAGTTGTGCTTCAGAAAGCGTTAGCCCCTCCAGTGTCACCCGGCCCTGTTCCAGATCCACCCGCCCCCGTAGCGTATCGGTGGTGGTGCGGGGCTGCTCAAAGATCTCCTTCTGCATGAAGTGCTTGTAGCCTCCCTTGGCGGCTGAGACGGGATCCCAGGCCACGGTGATGCTGGATTTGCGCAGCTCCTCGCCGGTAATGCGCAGGTAGCGCACTTGAGACTCCGTGAGAACCGCCATTTCCCCATCTTCTAAGAACACCACCTTGCGGGTATGGCGGACAATGGCAGGCAGATCGGAGGCGACGAAGTTTTCCCCTTCTCCCTCTCCCACCACCACGGCTCCGGCATTGCCCAAACGGGCTGCGATCAGCCGATCCGGCGCCTCCCGATCCAGAGCCACCACGGCGTTTCCCCCCCGCAGTTGCCCCATGACCTGGCCAAAGGCCGCCTCAAAGGAGCCCAGCTCTTCTGTATAGAGGCCGAGCAGTTGGGCGATCACTTCCGTATCGGTTTGGGAGCGGAATGGGATCCCCCGCTCCAAGAGGCGCTCCTTCAGCTCCAGGTAGTTTTCCACAATGCCGTTTTGGATCACCACAATGCGCCCGCGCTCGTCGCACTGGGGGTGGGCATTTTCTTCGGTCACGCCGCCGTGGGTGGCCCAGCGGGTATGTCCGATCCCTACCTTGGCGGTGGGCATGTTGGCGGTGAGCTTCACCAGCAGGTTGTGCAGCTTGCCGGTGGCGCGAACAATCCTCAATCCCTCTTCGGGATCCACCGTGGCGATGCCGGCAGAATCATAGCCCCGATACTCCAAGGTGCGCAGGCCCTCCAACAGGATGGGGGCAGCCCACTGAAAACCCACGTAGCCGACAATGCCACACATTCCTCACACCTCAACCTCAGTCGCGCCAGCGTTGCGTAGCCATAGGGGGTGCCGTAGGCACAGCACCTTATCCGCAAAGCCTACCCCAGCTTCGGGATCCCTTCAACGGCTTTGGCCGACGTTGTTCACCTCAGCGGGTTGCCAATTTATGGGGAAGTCTGCGGCTGCCATCCTTGGGATCCAGGGGCAACTCCCTGGGCAAAAGAGACGGGCGCAAAATGGAACTGATAACCTTCGGCCACCGCGGGCTGGATCCCATCTTCCCCAGGGACGCTGGAGACCAAGTTGCTCAGCCCCAACACCAACTCTCGAATGCCGCGGCGAAACTGGGGATCCCCGGTCAGCTCGTCGATGTCGGCGGTAATTTTTTGCATATTCTGAAAGGTGATGCGGGCGGAATCGAGGGTTTGGCGCAGAGTAGCTAAAGTGCCCGGATCGTTGAGGCTGGCGGCAATCTGCTGCAGATCTTCGGTAGCTTGGGCCACGTTCTCCGCAGCCGCTCGCACCTCGGCCAGGATCTGGCGCACATCGGCCTGGAGTTGTGGATCGGTAACCAGCGGGCGCACCGCGCTCGACATGGCCTGTAGATCGGCGCTCACCTGCTGAATGTTCTCCAGGACGGCGTTAAGGGAAGTGCGGTTTTGATCCACCAGGGCGGTGAATTGATCGGCAGCCGCTTGAAAACTGCGGGCAGTTCCCCCCACAGCTCCAGCCGCGTCTTGGATGGCTGTGGCAGCGGTCGTGAATTGCAACAAGTCCAGATCTTCGGTGCGCAGGGCAGCTACTCGCTCTTCTACGGTTTCTGAAAGACTGGCTACGCTATTGGCGACGCGGGTGATCCCTTCTAGGGTGGCGTTAAGGGTGTCGAAGAGCTCATCGTCGTTAATCCGTGTGAGCAACTGATCCAGCCGGATCAATAACTGGCCAAAATCCACTCCAGGTTTGCCCTCCACCACATCCCCATCGCAGATGATTTGACTGCTGTCGCAATCCGCTGCCAGAGGGGATCCCGTTGCCGCCTGACCCCTCCCCTGGGGCAGGATATCCATCACCGTTTCCCCCACCAACCCCGTCTGTTTGGTAAGAAACAGGGAATCGCGGGGGATGACTAGGGGCTGATCAATGGTCACCTGTACTTCTACTTGGCTGGGTTGAGGCACAATCCGCTCCACTCGACCTATGGTTACCCCCCGCAGCCGCACACTGGATCCCTCGGCCAGCCCGGCCACGTTGGTATAGGTGACGGTAAATTGAAAGCCGCGACTGCCGAAGCGCAGGTTGTAGATCCACAAAAACAGGCCGGCAAAGCCCAGCGCCCCCGCCAGGATCAACAGGCCCACTGCCCCTTCTCGCACTGCTCGCGAACGCATCACACCTGCCCCGCCACTTGAATTGGCCCTTCTACGCTACCGCTGAAAAACTGCCGCACAAAGGGGTTATCGCACGTTTCAATCTGCTGCACGGATCCCTCCCACTGCACCCGCCCCTGAGCCAACAACACAATGCGGTCGGTGGCGCGGTAAATGGTGCTGTGCTGGTGGGTCACCACAATGTAGCTCTCACAGGCTTTTTTCACCTGCTGCAGCTCCCGGATGAGATCTTCAATTACCGTGGAGGCAATGGGATCCAAGCCCGCTGTGGGCTCGTCGTACAGCAGCAATTGGGGCTCATCCTGGGGCAGAGAAGGATCCTCCATAATGGCGCGGGCGAAGCTAGCCCGTTTGCGCATCCCCCCTGAGAGTTCTTCTGGCAGGTTGTGCTCTTTGCCCGCCAGCCCCACCGCCTCCAGCTTGGCGGCCACCAATTCCTGAATACGGGAGCGGGGCAACTGCGAGTGCTCGTAGAGCAAAAAACCCACGTTTTCTTCCACCGTCAGGGAGTCGAAGAGGGCGGCCTGCTGAAACACCATCCCTACTCGCAAAGGGGGAGTTGCATGATGGGCTTGAATCTCCGGGAGCGGGATCCCGCACCAGAGCACTTCTCCAGCGTCTGGCTCCGTTAGGCCGGCGATGATGCGCAGCAGCGTCGATTTCCCGGTGCCCGAAGGCCCCACCAGGCCCAGGGCCTCACCCCGGTACACCTTCAGATCCACGTGGTCAAGCACCACCGTCGAGCCGAAGCGCTTGGAAACTTGGCGCAGCTCCACCAAGGGGGCAGTGCTCTGCACTGCTGGCATGCTCAGAACCTCCGCCCTCGCCAAAGGCTGGAGCCTATTTTCCGCGGCCTGCTGCTCCTTTGGGCTGTCTATGCTGCTTCTGAAGCACTTGACCAATGATTTCAAGCAAAACTGGGGGCTCAGGATGCTTCCCTCCTTGAGTCGGCTTCACTGCTAGTTTAGGAGTCGGCAGGGGCCAAGGCAATGAAGCAGCCCACAGCCCTATCAAGGCAGATCAGGGATCCCTGGCGATAAGCCCAAGCCGTACCTCTCCTCTCCATTCTCTCTGCTCTGCAGCTCAGGGGCGAGGTCTTCCTCAAGGGCAGCCACCCAACCGGAGGGGACGATCTCCATCTCGTCTGTAACCCCTGCTCTTTTCTCTTCCCTCTTCTCTCCGTCAGCCAGCTCCGGCTGTTCATCCTGCTCCGAATTGAGTTTCACGCGCCGCGAGAAACCCCAGACAAATAGGGGGATCACAGCCACCACCATCCCCCACTCCGGGATCTCGATTTGGGGGAAAAACACCTCCAACAACATGGTGCTCCCCACCAAGGCGATGATGGCAAAAGCGGCGTCTTCCAGGTGAGAGAACTCGTCCAACCAACGCAAAAACAGAGAAGCCATGTAGCGCATCAGGGTAATGCCGAGAATGCCGCCGAGGATGATTACCCAAGCCTTGCGGGAGACACCCACCGAAGCAGCGATACTGTCGAAAGAAAAGACCAGATCCGTCAGTTCCACCATCACCAGGGTCTGCCAAAAATTGGCGTGGCGGGTGATGTCCTGTTCTTGGCCTTCTTCCTCGCCCCGAAAGTGCTGCCAGGCTAGCCAGAGCAGATAACAGGCCCCCAAGAATTGGGCGGGCGGATACTCCACCAACCAAACCGCTGCAAAGACAATGGCGATGCGAAAGCCGTAAGCGCCGATGATGCCCCAGCGCAAGGCCCGATTCTGCTGCTGGGGGGTGGGCAGATGCTTCACCAGAGCTGCTAGGGCAACGGCGTTGTCCGCAGAGAGGGCGGCCTCCAAAAACACCAAAGCCACTACCAAGAAAATATCTGTCCAGGTGAAGGACTGAGTCATCCCTTGCGCCAGGATCAAGGTCGCTCCCATCGCATCTGTTGCATTTTTGACAAGTGTTGCATCAATTAGCATATTCGCGCGTTTTGTCCGCCCCAGTCAGTCCAACACAGCAGTTAACCAGCGTAGGAACCCTCCCCATCTTCGGATAAAGGTACCCCAGAAAAAGGCATGAACCCAGTTAGGTGACCAGAGGCAACACCCTCAAACTCCCGAAGGATGGGAAAGAGAAAGCCCAAGCCTAAACTATGGCCTGAGTATAGCCTGTTTGGCTCAGGATCTATTTACAATTCTTAACCTTCCGAAATCTGTCGATTCCCTGTTGGATCTCCAGTGGGGCCGCATGAACTCAATCGAGCTGCCAGCCGTTGTCCGCAACGCAGGATCTGGCCTGCTAGAATGGCCGCCCCGAAACCGTTATCGATGTTCAGCACTCCCACCCCCGCCGCGCAAGAGTTGAGCATGGTGAGCAGGGCAGCCAAGCCTTGAAAGCTGGCCCCGTAGCCAATGCTGGTGGGCACAGCGATCACCGGACAATCCGCCAGACCCGCCACCACACTGGCCAAGGCCCCCTCCATGCCCGCCACCACGATCAGCACGTCTGCTTGCAGGGCCGCCCGGTTGTGCAGCAGCCGATGGATCCCGGCCACCCCCACATCCCAGAGGCGCTTCACCTGAAATCCGGAAAGCTCCAGCGTGAGGGCGGCTTCTTCTGCCACCGGTAAGTCGGCAGTGCCGGCGGAGATCACGCTGACCTGTCCAGGATGGCTGACCACCTGCTGGGACGGGATCCAACACAAGCGGGCCAACTCGGAATACTGGGCCTGGGGCAAGCGGCTGCGGATCTCGGCATACACCTGGGCTTCGATGCGGGTGGCCAAGGCCAGGGATCCCCGCTGGTGGAGTTGCTCCAGGATTTGGGCGATCTGATCTGGGGTTTTGCCCGGCCCCCACACTGCTTCAGGAAAGCCCGTGCGCAAGGGACGGTGGTGATCCACATGGGCGAAGTCTCCCACCGGCTCAAAGGGCAGAAAGCGACAGGCTTGCAGGGCTTGCTCTGGGGTGAGCTCCCCTTGGGCCACCGCCCGAAACAGATCCTGCAGCGCTGTCGTGGAAGGGGGGTTCATGGAGGATGAGTTCAATTGCAACACTCGGCTTGGATCTTGCCTGGATTTATTGGGCCAAAGACCCGCGCGGGAAAAACAACACCGGATGCCAACTTTGCCGCAAAATCTCGCCGGTGAGGCTGCGAACCGACCACTCCCAAAAGCTGCCCACGTGGGGGGAGGCAGTGGCGATGGCCGTCATGTCTTCATCGGCAGCAGTAGCTAGGATCTCTTTGAGAGGGGATCCCACCCGCACCAGGGTGCGCAACTGTACGGGCTTCACCTGCTCGCTCAGGGGTTCAAGCACCTGGGCCAGGTCAGCCTCGGCTTTGCGCTTGAGCACCTCCACCGGAGTTCCTTGGTTGCGGCGGGCGCTGGGATCCACCACGTAGAGCAGGGTAAGCGTCTGGCACTGGGAAGTACCGGGCAGCAGGTGGCCGAGATGGTTCAGCAACTGCTGACGCGGCTGCTCAAAGTCAAAGGGCACCAAGAGGCAGCGAAACAGGTGGCGGCTGCGCAAGCGCAATTCTTCCAGGGTAAAGGTAGCCAGCAGTTGGGGGCGCATCACCAGTAGGGGGATTTTCAGCTTCGGCAACAGCGTCATGGTGGTGCTGCCGAACAATTTTTCGGCGAGCAGGTTGTGGGTACCCATGCCTGTAATCAGCAGATCGGAGCCATAGGTTTGGATGCCTTTTAGGATTAGATCGGCTGGCCTGCCCGCCTGCACCAGAGCCTTGACTTCCAACCCCGCCGGGATCGGGTTCAGCAGCTTCTGCAACTGGGTCTGCTCTGCCTGGACTTCGGGGGTAATGTCGTCGGGAATGCCGATGTCGTCCTCTTGCCAATCTACGCTGCGGACGAAGGTGACGCGCTCGATGCCATTGCTGTGCAGATCTTCTAGACACTTGCCAAAACGCTGCAGGCCATCTCGGCGGTCGGTGGCAATTAACACGTTTTTAAACATATCGTTTTGAGCATTAGGAGAGAGGGTAGCCGGCTCAAGAGCAACGCTTTGGCCCGCAGCGATCCTAAGCTAACACCTTGCGGGGTTGTTCCCAAGGCAGCAGCTCCGGATCCCTCTTCGGCGTCGATTGCTCAGCGGTTGGGATCTGCCAGGTTGCGAAACTGGGTGTACTGGCTTTCGAACAGCAGGCGCACAGTGCCGGTGGGGCCGTTGCGATGTTTGGCAATGATGACCTCGGCAATGCCGCGATCGCTGGTGTTGGGATCGTAATACTCGGGGCGGTAGATCATCATCACCAGATCGGCATCCTGCTCGATGCTGTTGTGTACCAGCAGCCCGTTGGCCACAAAGTTGTGATGGCGGGGCATCTCGATGTCGTAAACCGGCTGAGGCTCCCCCGGCTCGCTGATGAACACCACCGGATCCCAGATCAGCCCCTCCTGCACCACCACCGCCACCTCTTCCTCCAATTGCAGCTCGTCCAAGGTTTTCCAGCCCTGTTGGGTGAAAAAGGGGTGATTGCCGGTGGCGCGAATGGAAAAGTTGAGGCGGGTCTTCAGAAGACAAGTGGGCTGGTGACCGCTGCGAAACACCTTCACCGGCTGCTGGGGCACCAGGCGTCCGCGTCCGTTCAAGCTGAGCAGGCGGGGCAGTTCCGCCGCAGCCGGTAGGGCCGCCAGTTGATCCAACCGCCAGATCTTGCCGCGATCCGCATCCATCACCTGCGTATCCCCGGCCAGACAGCCCGATTCCCGCAGGTCTGCCAGTTGCGGGCGCTTATCGGAGCGAGACTCAACAGCTCGACTGAGCTGAGACAGCACCAGCACCGGCACCATCAGCTCCTTGGCCATGGCCTTGAGGCCACGAGTAATGCGCGACAGCTCCTGCACCCGGTTGTCGGCGGCGGATCCCTGCATCAGTTGTAGGTAGTCGATCAACACCATCCCCAACGTTCCCCCCTGTTCCGCCTGCAAACGCCGCGCTTTGGAGCGAATTTCTGTAACAGTACAGTCGGGGGTATCGTCGATGAACAGGGGCAGTTGCGACAAAAAACCAATGGCTTGGCCCAGGCGCTGCCACTCGTGTTCGCTAATGCGCCCAGAGCGCAGACGGCTGCTGTCGATGCGGGCTTCGCTGGCCAAAAGCCGCTGCACCAGTTGCTCCCTCGACATTTCCAGGCTAAAGATAGCGACCGGCTGCTTGGCATAGGCAGCCACATTTTGGGCAATGTTGAGGGCAAGACTGGTTTTCCCCATCGAGGGACGACCGGCCAGGATCAACAAGTCGGATCGCTGCAAGCCCTGAGTCAGGTTATCCAGGTCGATGAATTTGGTCGGGATCCCCGGAAGCTGTGCCCCGCTTTGGAACTTCTCTTCCAAGTCCGAGAAGATATTGACCAAAACCTCAGAAGCCGGGATGAGGCTACGCTGCACTCGCTCTTGGGTGAGGCCAAACACCTGCTGCTCGGCTTGATCCATCACCTGAGACAGGGGCTGACTGGTATCGTAGGCCAAACGAGCCAGGGTGTTGCTCACCTGGATCAACTGGCGGCGCATGTATTTATCCATCACCAGGCGAGCATACTGGTCGATGTTGACGCTGCTGACGGTTTGCTCTAGCAGGCGACGAATCGCCCCTGTTCCTCCCACCCGCTCCAGAAGATGATGATCCGCCAACCAGGCAGACACAGTCATCAGGTCAGTGGGCTGCCCTTGGCTGTGCAGTTGGAGAGCAGCCCGGTAAATCTCTTGGTGGGCAGAGATATAGAACATCTCTGGACGCAGAAACTCCGCGACCCGCACCAACGCATCCGGATCGAGGAGAATGCCCCCCAGGATTTCCTCCTCGGCTTCAATGTTTTGAGGAGGAAGCCGATCCCCACCCGTTAAGTCGTAATCGCTGATCACCACAAGCCAGGAGTAGGAAAATCAACCCAGCCCTAGGGCAACCGGCCTCTCAGCCAGTCAGCTCCAATCGTCAGGCGGGTCAAGCTCTAGGCTGAGCATACCCGCTTGTTGCCTAAGGCAAAAACCCTACTCACCCCGGGATCCCTCACGGGAACTCAGGGATCCTCGAAGGTGAGTCCTCATTCGGGAGTAACCTGAATGCGCAGCGTAGCGGTAACTTCGGGGTGTAACTTTACCTGCACGGGATAAACCCCGGTTTTCTTGATCTCCTCGTTGAGCAGAATGTTGCGGCGGTCGATATCCAGGCCGCTGGTAGCCAGCACTACCTCGGCAATATCGCTGGTGGTCACCTGCCCGAATAGGAGATCGTGTTCTCCCACTTTCTTACGGATGACAAAGCGACCGATGGTCTCCAGAGCAGTCTTGTAGTTTTCCGCCTGTTGTCTTTCTGCCAGTTTACGAGCTGCCTCCTGCTGCAGACGCACCTGCTGCTC
This sequence comes from Synechococcus sp. R55.3, assembly GCF_047461975.1. NCBI lineage: Bacteria > Bacillati > Cyanobacteriota > Cyanophyceae > Synechococcales > Synechococcaceae > Synechococcus > Synechococcus sp. R55.3. The sequence goes on from NZ_JANSIG010000011.1 coordinate 20,478, forward strand.
TTTCAATATGCCAGGGGTAACCCGCACCGCCATCTGCCGTGGGAAGAGGTAGTTGCGAGCATATCCGGGCTTGACGTTGACAATCTCTCCGGGCTTGCCCAGCCCTGGGATCGCCTGGCGCAGCACAACCTGCATGTTACGTTTCGACATTGGGAAGACACTTCTTTTCTCGACAGCCCTCCATTCTAGAGGCTCAGCAGGTTCATCGTCAGCCCAGAGTGCCATAGCCACCAGCCCGTCGGCATAGGGGATCCCTTCTCAGAGCTTATTCCCGATTGGCAGGTCTCTAGAGTCCTCTTCCAGCTCTGAACCTTGGCGGGAAGATGAAGAAGCCACCTTTCCAAACTCAAAAGGCGGAAGTTCTCTGTTTTGGGAGATACCCAATCCAGGATAGGGAGTGGCTGACACCAAAGGGGATCCCTTGAGGGGTTTGCAACATTTGGCGGATATCCCTAGAGATAACCTGGGCTTAGCCTCGTTTTAACCAAAAACAACTGGCCTTTACGTTATAGTAGCTGCGCGGACTGGCGAAGTCTTCAATGGAGCGTTCCCGAGGGAACCCTGCGTGCTCAAAGGGATCCCTGGGATGTTGCTATCGGTTGAAGGCTTGTTGAGGATCGCAGGGTTAGCTTGAGGGTTGCCTCCAAGCTTCCAGGCGGTAGTGGCATACCCAGCCCGACGAGTTTTGATTGGGTTGGGTAAGGTTCTCGAGTGAAGTAGCCTTTTTTAGATCTGGACTGAGATTTTGTCTTCATCTGGGAGAGGAGATCTGTATGGTGACGTTGCACCCCTTGGAGCGTCGTTCTTTCCTGAAGTTTCTATCTGCCACTGTTGCCGGCTTTGCGGCTAGCCAGGCGAATTGGCAGCGGGTGTTTGCTCAGCAGACCATCACCATCAATGGCGCTGGGGCGACCTTCCCGGCCCCCATCTATCAAACTTGGGCCCAAGAGTTTGGCAAGAAAAACCCTAACATCCAGGTCAACTATCAGTCTGTAGGAAGCGGTGCGGGTCGTCGGCAGTTTGTAGCCCGCACGGTCGATTTCGGTGCCAGTGACAGCGTGCCCCGTCCTGAAGAGATCAACCAAATTGAGAATGAGGCTAACCCTCCCAAAGGGATGGTTTCTGTACCCATGGTGGGCGGAGCGTTAGTTGCAGCGTACAACATTCCTGGGGTGGGCCCCGAAATCCGCCTTTCCCGCCTGGCACTGGCGAATATCTTCCTGGGCAAGATCAAGAACTGGAACGATCCCCTGCTGGCTGGCCTTAACCCACAGGTGACTTTCCCGGATTTGCCGATTACCGTCGTGCATCGCTCTGATGGAAGTGGTACCACCGATATCTTCACCACTCACCTCAACGCTATTAGCCCAGAGTGGAAGCAAAAGGTGGGTCGCGGCTCTTCGGTAAACTGGCCAACCGGCGTAGGGGCGCGTGGGAACGAAGGGGTTTCCGAGCAGATCAAGCAAATTCCTGGCTCGATTGGCTACGTGGAATTCGGCTTTGCCAAGCTCAACAACCTGAACATTGCCCGTCTGGAAAACCGGGCAGGCAAGTTTGTAACTCCCAACGTCGAGACGGAGAAAGCGGCGCTGGCCAGAATTCAGCTCGACGAGCGTTTGCTGGGGGTCGATCCGGATCCTAGTGGGGAAGACTCTTACCCTATTGCGGGCTACACCTGGATCCTTGCCTACAAGGTTTACCCCAAAGCCGAGACTTCCAAGGCCGTTAGAGAGTTTCTCCGCTACGGCCTCACTGAGGGGCAGGCTTTCGCTGAGCAGTTGGGATATGTCCCTCTGCCGGAAGAAACGCGGCAAAAAGCTCTGGCTGCGCTGGAAGGCATTACCCCGTAAAAACTCTTACCAACCACTTCTGGCTTCAGGCGGATGAATACCTTTTTTTCTGACAGCAGTTCTATGTTTCGGCCTCGGCCGGTTTTCCAGCGCCGGCGCGACCAGGTTTTTATCTGGGCTACGCGGATTGCCGTGTTTTTCTCGGCCTTCCTGCTGCTCTGGATTGCTCTGGAGATCGGCATTCAGTCTTTGCCAGCTATCAGCAAGTTTGGACTGAGTTTCTTCTGGAGCACCACCTGGGATCCGGTCGAGGATATCTATGGGGCCTGGCCACAGATCTACGGCACGCTAGTGACTTCTCTCATCGCTCTGATTGTGGGGGTTCCTTTTAGCTTTGGCATCTCTATTTTTCTGAGCGAGGATTTTCTTCCGAAGTCCTTGCGTCTGGCTCTGATCATTGTGGTTGAGCTGTTGGCGGCTATTCCCAGTGTGGTGTTCGGCATTTGGGGATTGTTTGTCTTCATCCCCTTCTTCCGCCCCGTTCAGATGTTCCTGTACGAGAACTTCAATTGGCTTCCCATTTTCAGCACACCACCGATTGGGCCGGGGATGTTGACGGCAGGGGTTGTCTTGGGGATCATGATCATCCCCATCATCACGGCCATCGCCAGAGAGGTTTTGGTGGCTGTTCCTCCTGAGCTGCGCGCGGCTGCCTATGCGATGGGGGCTACGCGATGGGAAGCCATTTTTGGAGTGGTACTACCGGCTGCGATTGGGGGTATGTTGGGGGCTGTGGTGCTGGGTTTGGGACGCGCCCTGGGCGAGACCATGGCGGTGGCAATGCTGATTGGCAATGCGCGGGGGATTAGAGTCTCGCTTTTGGCCCCTGCCAGCAACATCCCTGCATTGCTGGCCAGCGAGTTTGCAGAAGCAGCCGACGAGCAGATCTCGGCTCTGATGTATGCGGCTTTGATCTTGCTGGTCATTACGCTGGTGGTCAACATCATCGCTGAGCTATTGGTTCGTCAGGTCAAGTTTGCTTTGACGGCTTCTCGGGAGTAGAGGAACATGGCGACACAAGTGGCAGCACAGGCCAATTTGTTCAAACGCAAAGTCAGATCCAAGCGCGTCGTGCTGGACTGGGTGATGACAGGCCTGATCTTTGCTTCCAGCATTTTTGCGATTGTTGTGCTCGCTTCCATCCTTTACTATGTTTTCGTCAATGGCATTGAGCGCTTCAATTGGCAGACCTTAACCCAGCTTCCTCCTCCTCCTGGCGATCAGGTAGGCGGCTTTGGCAACGCTGTGCTGGGAACGATCATTGTGGTATCGATTGCCATTACAATCACTTTCCCTATTGGTCTATTTGCTGCGATCTATCTCTCGGAGTTCGGCCAGAACAGTTCTACAGCATCATCTCTGCGTTTCATTATCAAAGTGCTGACGGGGGTTCCTTCCATCGTCGCTGGCGTGTTCGCCTATGGGGTGCTGGTGCTTTCCACCAAGACCTTTTCTGCCCTTTCTGGCGGAGTAGCTCTATCGGTATTGACTTTGCCGATCATCATCCTCTCCTGCGAGGAGGCTCTGCGCTTGGTGCCGGCGGACACTCGGGCTGCCGCCTACGCCTTGGGAGCTTCGCGGGTGCAGACTGTGTTTCGGGTCGTTTTGCCGGCTGCCTTGCCGGTGATCCTAACGGGGGTGACTTTGGCCATTGCCCGAGCAGCTGGGGAGACTGCACCTCTAATTTTTACTGCTCTGTTCAGTTTCCTATGGCCCGATGGTTTGCTGAAGCCAGTAGCTTCGCTGGCGGTGCTGATCTACAACTTTGCCATTGTTCCCTTCGAGAACCAGCAGAAAATTGCTTGGGGAGGAGCCTTGGCTTTGGTGATTCTGGTTTTGATCACCACGACCAGTTTCCGGCTGCTGCTGAGCCGTCGTCAGGAAACCATTACTATCTGATCTGGTTCTTCTGAGATTTTTGCCTCACTATTCTTCGATTTTGAGTTTGGGTTCTGAAGCAACGTCTACCTCTGGTACTCCTATGCGCCCTCCATTTCCCGGCACTCCTGATTCCTCTGAGAAGTCTGCCAACTTAACTGTTGAGCTGGAAACGCAAGCAGTCAGTGTTTACTACGGCTCTCATTTGGCGGTGAAGCAGGTTTCTCTGAAGATTCCCAAGAATCACATCACTGCTTTTATTGGCCCTTCCGGCTGCGGCAAGAGTACTTTGCTGCGCTGCTTTAACCGCATGAACGATCTGATCCCGGGGGCGAGAGTAGAGGGATCCGTAATTTTTCACGGGAAAAACATCTACGATCCCGATGTAGATCCTGCTGAAGTGCGGCGGCGAGTTGGCCTGGTGTTCCAAAAGCCCAACCCTTTCCCCAAATCAATCTACGACAACATTGCCTTTGGGCCACGGGTCAACGGCTACCAAGGAGACTTGGATGAGCTGGTAGAGCGCACATTGCGTCAGGCCGTCCTCTGGGATGAGGTGAAAGACAAGCTGAAGATGAGTGGGCTCTCCCTTTCGGGGGGACAGCAGCAGCGTCTTTGCATTGCCCGCACCTTGGCCATCCAGCCGGAGGTTATCCTGATGGATGAGCCTTGTGCCTCGTTGGATCCAATCTCCACGTTGCGCATTGAGGAGTTGCTCAAGGAACTGGGCCGTCGCTACACGATCATTATCGTTACCCACAACATGCAGCAGGCAGCGCGGGTCTCCGACTTTACCGCCTTCTTCAACACTGAAGTCGACGAAGAGGGGGTTCGCTACGGACGGATGGTGGAGTTTAACCGCACTGAGAAAATCTTTAACTCTCCCGCCCATCGGGAAACGGAAGAGTACGTGAGCGGACGGTTTGGCTAATCTGCTGTTGGCGATCCCTCAATTCTGGTCAGTTGGGATCCCGCTCGCCTATTCTAATGGGCGGGAAGATCTATGCAAGGTGAGGCACCGGCGAGATGGCCAAGCGGGTGCGTCTGGATAGCTGGTTGGTGGAGCGCGGATATTTTTCCTCACGCCAGCAAGCGCAACGCTCCATTTTGGCAGGAGAAGTCTTTCTAAATGGGGTGCGGGCGGAAAAGCCTGGAACCTGGGTGAGCGGGGATCCAGCGGTGCAAGTCCAGTCTGGGCCTGCTTTTGTCTCACGGGGGGGAGAAAAGCTACAGGGGGCGCTGCAAACTTTTCCTGTTCAGGTGCAGGGTCGTATTTGTTTGGATGCGGGCATTTCCACAGGAGGTTTTACAGACTGCTTGTTGAAACGGGGAGCCCAGCGGGTCTACGGAGTGGATGTGGGCTATGGGCAACTGGCCTGGTCTTTGCGAACGGATGCGCGGGTGATCCTAAAGGAGCGGGCCAACTTGCGCCATCTGCAGCCGGAGGATCTGTACGGAAGCGAGGCACCTCCCCAGAGCTGGCCGGATTTGGCGGTGGTAGACCTGTCTTTTATTTCCCTGACTAAGGTGCTAGCTCCGCTGTGGAACCTGTTGCGTTTCCCACGGGAGGCGCTGTTGCTGGTGAAGCCCCAGTTTGAGGCGGGCCGAGACCAGGTGGGTAAAAAGGGGGTGGTACGGGATCCGGCTGTCCATGCCCGCGTGCTGGAGACGGTGATGCGCTCGGCCGTGGCCCAGGGCTGGCAGGTGCAAGGCTACACGTGGTCGCCCATCACTGGCCCTGCCGGCAATATCGAGTATTGGCTCTGGCTGGCTGAAGGAGAAGGGATCCCTCTCCCCAGCGGCAGTGCGCTACAACAGATGAGCGAGCAGGCGAGAGCGACTTTACATGCATAGATCGTCGATTTTGTCAATAAGCTAATGTGCTGGATTGAGGGAGATGAGCCAAAAAATTGAAGAATTATTTCAGGAAGGGATTCGGCGCTATGAATCCGGGGAAGCGGCCAAGACGTTAATTCCCTCTTTTGAGTCAATCTGTAAGGGATCCCCAAAGGCGGCGGCGGCTTGGACGTGCTTGTCCTGGCTCTACCTTCTGGAGGGGCAGGCGGAAAAAGCTCTGAAGGCCGCCCAGACTGCTGTGAAGTTGGATCCGGTGGATGCCCAGCCCCGTGTGAATCTGACCCTAGCCATGCTGGAGCTGAAAAAAACCGGGGTACGCCAGCAGGTGGAGGCCATTAAGCAAATCTTGGCACGGGATCCCGAGCAGATTGAGGGTGTCAAATCCAACCTGCAAGAGGGAGGGAACCGCCGTCCCGCTTGGCCCCACTTGAGCAAGATTTACAACTGGCTTTTTGAAGAAGATTAAGTGACCCTATTCCTGGTTTTGCAACAAGATTTTAGGAAAATCTAGGGCTCGTTATTTTAATCTACAACTCTTAGCGATGTCCTCATGGGGTCGGTGCTAGACTTCATTGTACCCAATCGCAAGATGAAATCCATTTATCCATAGGGGCTAGCTCTCATCGCCTTCCCTTCGCCGGACTCAATTGATGAGATTGGGCTCTGGGTTGGTGCGAGATGCTTGGCCCGGTGGTGGCTGTACTTTTTACGCTGCACTTCATTGTATTGCGGTGCGGGCTGTATTGCCGCTGCTTCCATAGCCGCTGAGATCGAGTCCTATTTTCGAACCTTACTCTTTTGACCCCTTTGACCGCAAATGGGAGGAACTTTAAGATGAACCGTCAGATTGTTTGGGTTAAGAGCGATACCCGAAACCACCAAGGCCACTTCATCCCCCAGTCTGAGTATACTTTGGTCGAGGCTGACCAAAATGGCTGGGCGTTGATCTGTGCTGACAATGCCCGCTGCTATTATGTGGATCCCGAACAACTCCGGTTTGAAGCGGGATGAGGGCTGTTGCCACCTATTCAGGGCTTTTTGACCTCAGGGTGTAGGAGAGCCGGATTCCCGTCATGCATTCTCCCCATGCCTTTGGCGTGGGGTTTTTTATGGGATAAGGCAGAGGCCGGCAGCGGACTTGGTAGCGTTGGATGCACTTGTAACCCCGTCCATATGCTTGAATGAGGCCACTTTAGAGGGGTGGGCTTGGCCGGCAATCCTCACCCCATCCGCATACCCAAAAGGGGGTTTATCCATGTTGAACATTGGGCGGCAGTGGCCACGTTGGCTAAAGATATTGGTTATCACAGTTGTATTTGGCGTCGGTATTGTAGCTCTGACCATCGCCAGTTCGCCGGGATCCCCCAAGGCCTCTCACCCGCTGGATCCCCTGACTGCCGAGGAAATTAAAATGACGGCCAGCGTTATCCGCAAGGCCGAGAACTTGGCCGAGGATGCCACCTTTGTGCTGATCGATCTGCGGGAGCCCGACAAAGCCGAGGTGCTCAGCTTTCAGCCGGGGGATCCCTTTCGCCGAGAAGCTTTTGCCATCGTTTACGAACCGAAGGCCAACCGCACCCACGAAGCCATTGTCGACCTGATGGAAAACAAGCTGGTTAGCTGGACGGAAGTGACCGGTGTGCAACCGGCGATGGTGAGCAGCGAGTTTGGGTTGGCCGCAGAAGTGGTGAAGGCGGATCCCGGCTGGCAAGAGGCAATGCGCAAGCGGGGGATCACCGATTTCGACCGCGTGGCTGTGGATTGTTGGGCGCCGGGCAACTTGAGCGAAGAGGAAAAAGCCTCCGGAAATCGCTTCTGTCGCGGCATTTCCTACTACAAAGGCGACAACTGGAACTACTACGGTGCCCCCATTGAAGGGGTTTTGGCCACTGTGAACCTGAACACGGGAAAAGTCTCAAAGCTGATCGACGATGACACCCTTGTGGCCTTCTCCAAAGAGAGCTTTGACTACGACCTCGCTTCTCTGGGCAGCGTTCGCCCCGCCCCCAAACCTCTAAAAATTACCCACCCCGAGGGCGCCAGCTACGACATCAAGGGTAACGAGATCACCTGGCAAGGCTGGAAGTTCCGCTACCTGATGCACCCGCGCGAGGGATTGGTGCTCTACACTGCTCGCTACCAAGAGGGAGAAGAAGAACGGCCTGTGTTCTACCGGGTGAGCCTCTCGGAGATGGTGGTGCCCTACGGGGATCCCGATGAAACCTGGTATTTCCGCAACGCCTTTGATGTGGGGGAATACAACTTTGGCTTGCTCGCCAACACCATGGAGCTGGGCAAGGAGGTACCGGAGAACGGCCTGTTGCTGGATGCCGTCTTTGCCGACAACGATGGGGAGCCCTACGTGATGCCGGGGGTGATTGGCCTCTACGAGCGGGATAACGGCATGCTCTGGAAGCACTACGAGTACAACACAAAGCGCAACGATGTGCGCCGCAGCCGTGAGTTGGTCATGACCATGACCGCCGCCATCGGCAATTACGACTACGGCATTAGCTGGGTGTTTCACCAGGATGGCACCTTTGAAGTGCAGGCAGATCTGACCGGAATCGTCTTGGCCAAGGGTACAGATGCTGTGACGACTGCTGACGCGGATCCCTTTGCCCCCCTGATGGCACCCAATGTGGGCGGTACCAACCACCAGCACTACTTCAGCTTCCGGCTGGATATGGATGTGGATGGCACCGACAATGCCGTTATGGAGATGAACCTCAAGCCCCTGCCCCAAAGCCCCGACAACCCGGCAGGCAACGCCTTCATCATGGAGGAGAAGCATTTGCTCAGCGAAAAAGAGGCCGTACGGGACTTGAACATGGCCAGCAGCCGTAAGTGGGTCATCGTCTCCAGCAGCAAGACCAACGCCCTCGGCGCTCCTACCGGCTACGCCCTCATGCCCGGCCCCAATGCCATGTTCCTGCCGGTCGAGGGATCCAACGTGCGGGAGCGGGCCGGATTTGCCACCCACCACTTCTGGGCTACCCACTACCAGCCCGGCGAACTGTATGCTGCTGGCCCTTATCCCAACCAAAGCGGGCCTGGAGAAGGATTGCCGAAGTGGGTGAGCGACGACCAACCTCTAGAAGGGGAGGATCTGGTGGTTTGGTATTCCTTGGGCGTTTCCCATGTGCCGCGCCCAGAGGATTGGCCGGTGATGCCTGTACACAGAACGGGCTTTAAGCTGATACCTTGGGGCTTCTTCGACCGCAACCCGACGATCAATCTGGCGGAGCCGGCCTGATATTCGGCTTGAATCTTGTTAACTTCAACTTTCAATACAGAGGGTCTGGTCTGTCTCAGGCCCTTTTTGATTGCCACTCAGGGGGATCCCTGTTCTCGCATGGCTTCGGCCAGCAGGCGGGCCACTTCCGGTCGAGAGAACTCCGGCGGGGGCACTTCACCGCGTTGCAGCATTTCCCGCACCTTAGTACCCGATAGGTGAATGCGCTGGTGGGGTTGGCTGGGGCTGGTCTTGGCCGTGGCCATGGTGCCGGTGACGGTGCAATAGAAAGCATGTTCAAACTTCAAGGGAATGATGCCCAGCTCCCCCGGCTGGAACTCATCAAAAATGTGTTGGGCATCGTAGGTGCCGTAGTAGTTCCCCACCCCGGCGTGATCCCGTCCCACAATGAAATGGGTACAGCCGTAGTTTTTGCGAATGAGGGCATGGAAAATGGCCTCGCGGGGGCCGGCGTAGCGCATCGACGCAGGATTGATGGCCAAGATCACCCGCTCCTTGGGGTAGTACTTTTCGATCAACACCTCGTAGCAGCGCATGCGCACATCGGCGGGAATGTCATCGCTTTTGGTAGCCCCCACCAGCGGGTGCAGAAACAGCCCGTCCACAATTTCCAAGGCACATTTTTGGATGTACTCGTGGGCGCGGTGGATGGGGTTGCGGGTTTGAAAGCCCACAATGGTTTTCCAGCCTCTTTCCCGAAACAGGTGCCGCGATTGGGCCGGATCGATCTGGTAGGCCGGAAAAAGAGGGTGGGGATCCCGCTGCAGGAGGGTGACGGGGCCGGCCAAATAGACGGATCCCTGCTCGTAGAGCACCTTTACCCCTGGATGCTGCTCATCGGTGGTGCGATAAACTTGCCGGGCTTCGTATGTTTTATCGTAGGTGAACTTCTCGGTCAGCTCCAGTAAGCCCAGGATCTTGCCCGCGGAGCTGGCCAAGGCGATCATTTGCCCCTCTTTCAGACCCGCTGCCACTTCTGAGGAGACCGGCAAGGTGACCGGCAGCGACCAAGCCAAGCCATTGGCCAGGTGCATCGTTTCCAGGACGGCCTGGTAGTCTTCCCGCCCCATAAACCCCGTCAGTGGGCTGAAGCCCCCGATAGCGATCATCTCCAGATCCGATTGGGCCCGCTCGTCGAGATAAAGAATGGGGCAATGTTCGGCTTTGGAACGCAGCTCCTGCGCCTGCTCAGGCGGGGCAATGCGGTTGATCAGGGTGCCCCCGTGGGGCGGAATGGCATCACCAGCAGGGAGAGTCGATGGAGATTGGCTCATGGGAAGGGCAGCGGGAACAAAGGTTATCCAATCCAATATCCAACTATCGGATCCCAGATCCCCAGAAAGTGGGGAAGAAAGCACAGGTCGGGCTGAAAGCAGGCGGGAGCAGAACAGATGGAGACCCCATCCAGGCTCACACCCTCAGGGATCCCCTCCATCCCAGTCAATCCAGCAGATAGGGAGGCATGCTTTCATCGGTGGCTGATACATTGTCGAAGATGGGCCGATTCATAATCTTCTTTTGCGCGTGCAGAGGTGAGGATTGGGGTTTGGGCTGAATGGGGGCTTGTCCTCTGGGGTTCTGTAACTCCTGGATGGTTTTAGCCCGCTCGTCTGCGACCGCTTGCAACTGCGCCAGCGCCTTTTGCAATTCGTCCCGATGGGCAGTGACTTGCTGCAATTGAGCTTGCAGGGCAGAGACTTTGTTTTGGTAGTCCTGCAAGAGTTGTTGAGCTTCGGCCAGTTGGCTTTTGAGGGCTGCAATTTCCGGCAATTCTGGGGTTGGTTCTGGGGGAGACTGAGAAGACATCGTTGTCGGCTCCTCACCTGTGGGAGTAGACTCTGCAGAGGTGGGCTCTGAACTGGTTTTAGCACTGGCCTTGCGCCGAATTCCGCCAGAGCGGCGGGAAGTTTCCCCCGACGAAGGAAAGAGGCTACGGTCAGATCCGGTCACAAGAGCACCTCGTGTTCAACCAACTGTAGCAGCCGCTGACACACCGCCGACCCAGGCCGATAGTCCATCACCGTCAAGCCGTAGTCAAAAGCAATGCGCAAATCGCTGCTATCTGGAATAGTAACGGGTGAAAGCACATCCGCAAAAATCTGTTGCGCTTGCACATACAATTGCCCGGTATGGGATCCCGACCAAATGCCCCCCGGCAGATAGCGGTCGTCCAGCATCGTCAAAACGGCGCGGGCGTGGCTGAGCTGGCCTTTCAGGGCCTCAATGTAGCGCAAGGTTACTTCCGTGCAGGAGAAATCGGCGCGGTTGAGCCGCGTCGGGATCAGTACCCGCTGGGCCACCCGCAGGGCATTGGCGGTGAGAGCATTCAGTTCTCCCGGCGTATCGAGAAAGATGAAGTCGTAGTCCTGCAGCAGGGGATCCAGTTGGCGCTGCAACAGATCCTGACCCGTCTCTCCGGCAGCAGCCAGTTGGGCCGCCACTTCCGCCATGGTGCTGTGGGAGGGCGCCACATCCACTCCCTTGTCCGTGCAGTAGATCACCTCTTCCAGAGGACGTTGGTGCTGCGGGTGTAAGCTGGCCCAAGCCGTTTCCAGTGCCGCCAGGGATCCGGCCCCTTCCAGGTAAAGGTTGCTGGCGGTGGCCTGGGACGTGAGATCGATGAGCAAAACTCGGTATCCCCGCTGGGCCGTCAACTGAGCCGCGTGGACGCAGAGGGTGGACTTGCCGGTGCCCCCTTTGTTGTTGGTAAAGGCCAGGATGCGCGCCATCAGCTCCCCCCGTTTTGCCAACTTGTTCCCCTTTCCGAGCAGCCCGGCCAGATCCGACAGGACAGCCGTTTAGGTGGCCCCGCAGCAGTCTATGCTATTGGGTGTAGCCTGGTGGAGGACAACCATGCGCGATGTACTGGCGATCATCTTGGGAGGTGGGCGTGGCACCCGACTTTATCCCCTGACCAAGCGCCGCGCTAAACCTGCTGTGCCCCTGGCCGGCAAATACCGCCTCATCGACATCCCGGTCAGCAACTGCATCAACTCCGACATCGAAAAAATCTACGTCCTCACCCAGTTCAACTCTGCCTCTCTGAACCGCCACATCGTCAACACCTACCGCTTGTCCCCCTTCACAGGCGGCTTTGTGGACGTTTTGGCGGCCCAACAAACCCCTGACAATCCCGATTGGTTCCAAGGCACCGCCGATGCCGTTCGCCAATACCTCTGGCTGATGGACTCCTGGAAGCCGCGGGACTTCCTCATCCTGTCTGGGGATCACCTCTACCGCATGGACTACCGCCCCTTCATCCACCATCACCGGCAGGTGGGAGCCGATGTGACCCTGGCGGTGCTCCCCTGTGAAGAAAAAGTGGCCTCGGGTTTTGGCTTGCTCAAGCTCGGCGAAAACGGTCGCATTGTGGATTTCAAGGAAAAGCCGAAAGGAGATCTGCTGAAAGCCTGCCAGGTGGACACGCAAGCTCTCGGCCTCAGCCCGGAAGAGGCCAAAGCCAAACCCTACATTGCCTCTATGGGGATTTACGTGTTCAGGCGGGAAGCCCTCATCGAGATGCTCAAAGTCAAGGATCATACCGACTTCGGCAAAGAGGTGCTGCCGGCAGCCATCGGCAAATACCATCTGCAAGCCTATCTCTTCCAGGGTTACTGGGAAGACATCGGCACCATCGAGGCTTTTTACCGGGCCAATCTGGCACTGGTGCAGCAGCCCAACCCGCCCTTCAGCTTCTTCGACAGCGAAATGCCCATCTACACCCGCCCGCGCTTTTTGCCCCCCAACAAAATCCTCGACTCCCAGATCGTCAACTCCATGATCGCCGATGGCTGCATCATCAAAAACGCCCAAATTCGCAACTCCATCATCGGCATTCGCAGCCGCTTGGAGGCCAACACCATTGTGGAAAACACCCTGGTAATGGGAGCCGATTACTACGAGTCGGCAGAAGAGCGACAGGCCAGGCTGGAGGAAGGGATCCCACCGGTGGGCATCGGGGCCAACTCCCACATTGTCAACGCCATCGTGGATAAGAATGCCCGCATTGGGCGCAATGTCCGCATCCTCAACAAGGATCACGTCACCGAAGCGCAGCGGGAAGAGGAAGGGATCTGGATCAGCAACGGCATCGTCACCATCATCAAAGACTCGGTGATCCCGGACAACACCATCATTTGAGGGGGAAACAGGCCGGCCCTGGCCGAGAAGGGGGCAGGATGGGGCTGACAGGCCCTTGCGCAGAAACGGCGAGGCTTTTTCTGTTAAGATGGATACCAAGAGCTTCAAAACAAAAGACTGTGAGATCGCTGGAGTGTGTTTAGTAGAACTTCGCCCATTGCCGCTTTGGAAGTTTACGATCCGCAATTGATCTGCCGCTATTACCGCTGGCGCCTGCCCCAAGTGATCGGTCGGGCGCTGGCCATTCTCTGGCCTTTCTTGTGGTTTGTCCTCTGTTTGCGCTGGGATCAACTGTGGGGACACACTGATCGCAATGTGGGACGGCGCTCGGTGCAGTTGCGAAAGCTGCTCACCGACCTGGGGCCAACGTTCATCAAGGTGGGTCAGGCCCTCTCCACCCGCCCCGATCTGGTGCGCAAAGACTACCTAGAAGAACTCACCCAACTGCAAGATCAACTGCCGCCATTTCCTTCCGAGCAAGCATTTGCCCGCATCGAATCCGAGTTGGGCCGTCCGATTGCCGAGATCTTTGCCCAGATCTCTCCAGAGCCGGTGGCTGCTGCCAGTTTGGGCCAGGTTTACAAAGCGCAGTTGCACAGCGGCGAATGGGTGGCGGTGAAGGTGCAGCGACCCCATCTGCGAGAGCAGTTGAGCCTGGATCTGTACCTGATTCGCTGGGCCTCGACATGGCTGGGCCCCTGGCTGCCCTTAAACCTGGGCAGTACTTTGACGGCGGTGGTCGATGAGTTTGGCCGCAAGCTTTTTGAAGAGATCGACTACCTGCACGAAGGGCGAAACTGCGAGCGCTTCGCCGAATACTTCCGCGACGATCCGGATGTGTACGTGCCGCGCATCTTCTGGGCTTACAGCACCCGCCGGGTTCTGACCCTGGAGTGGATCGACGGCATCAAGCTGACGGATGTGGAGCGCATTCGAGCAGCCAACCTGGAGGTGAAACAATTGGTGCGTATCGGGGTGGTTGCTGCCCTCAAGCAATTGCTGGAATACGGCTTTTTCCACGCGGATCCCCATCCGGGCAACCTGTTCGCCCTGGCCGATGGTCGCTTGGCCTACATCGATTTCGGCATGATGGATCAGCTTACCGAGGAAATGAAGGAGTACTTGGTGGATGCTCTGGTTCACCTGGTGGATCGCGACTACAACGCCCTGATCGATGACTTTATTCATCTGGGCTTTTTGCAGTCGGATGTCGGCCGCCAAGAGCTGATCCCCGCCTTGGAAAAGGTGCTGGCAGACGTGCTGACCCAAGAGGTGGTCAACTTTAACTTCAAAACGGCCACAGATCAGTTCTCCGACTTGATGTACCGCTACCCCTTTCAGGTGCCCTCCCACTTTGCTCTGGTGATCCGCTCTTTGGTCACCCAAGAGGGAGTAGCCCTCAGCCTCTATCCCCAGTTCCGCATCGTCGGTGTGGCCTATCCCTATGTGGCCAAGCGCCTGCTGACGGACGAATCGCCTCGTATTCGTCAACGGCTGCTGCAAGTGTTGATCAAAGACGGCAAGTTCCGCTGGAACCGCCTGGAGAACCTGATTCAAATTGCCCGCAGCGATGGGGAACTGGATTGGTTGCCCACCGCCCAAATGGGCTTGCGCTACCTGATGTCGGAAGAGGCCCGCGATCTGCGCCGCCAGTTGGTGCTTTCCCTCACAGAAGATGATCGCCTTCACTTTGAGGAGCTGCAGCGCCTGTGGCGGTTGATCAGCCCTGAACTTTCCCCGGCCTACCTCTGGCAGGCGACGCTGAGATCCCTACCCTCGACCGGCGATCTGCAACACACGTTTGCCGAGTTCAGGGATCAGGTGCAAGCCCATCTGGAACATCTTAGCCGCTGGCGGCCACCTCAACCCTGGTCGGATTTGCTGGCAGGAGTGGGACAGGAAAGATAGAACGGAAGAAGGTGGCTCAAGTTTAAGTTTGTTGTTTATTGAGCTGGACAGAAGCGTGGCAGATCAGAAAGGTGATTTCATTGCGGGTGTAGTGACCGGCGCCGTGTTGGGAGGGATCATCGGCGGGGTGATCGGGTTTGTGCTTGCCCCTCGACTCAGCAAGGGATCCGCCGAAGGCCAACGCCGGGATCCAGATCGCCTCAACGGCACCTCCGCAACCCCTGAACGACCGCGCCTCAGTGCTTCAGGTGAGCCCGCCATGTCCAGCGACTGGAAGAAGTGGGAAAATGAGGCAGAACGAATTGCCCAAGCCCGCCGCACTCTAGAGGCCAAGATTGCCGAGTTAAACGAGGCGATCCAGGCCACCCGGGCTCAGTTGCTTGTCAAGGAAGTGCCTGCCCCTGCTGCTGAGGAAAACTCTTGAGCTTGAGCGGGAAGAAGGAACCTCAGGGGTCTCCCGCCCATGTCAAACTAGAGGCGGCAATGGCTTTCTGCCTTGCATCTTTGGATGGGTTGCCATCGGATGTGAGGTTTGCCTCTGCTGACGGCGTTTGGTCTGTCTGACTGATCTGTGTTTTGTTCATTCCCTTCTCTGAACCGCTATGATGCTTAGCCACTTGTTGTCTCCTCTCGCCTGGATGGACGGCCTCTCTCTGGGGTTGGTCTACGGCACTGCCGGGTCGTTGCTGTTCCGCTCCCTTTACCAGTTCATCGTCATTTACAATGCTCTGCTGATCGTGCGGATCTTGCTGAGCTGGTTCCCGCAACTGAACTGGTCTAACCCCATCCTGTCGGTGCTCAGCCAACTCACCGATCCCTATCTCAACCTGTTCCGCGGCATCATCCCCCCCATTGGCGGCTTGGACTTTTCCCCCTGGCTGGCCTTCATTTTGCTCAGTTTTGCCATGCAGGTGGTGGGCCAGTTTGCCTAGCCGCTGTAGCACTGGATTCATCTGGATAGGCCGGGATCCCTTTACGATGGAGAGCTGCTTTTTTCGTTGCCCGCCATGCAGATCCCCGGCGTTGCCCACTACTGGCTGCTGAATGCTCAGGTTCCCCTGTCGGTACTGAAGGAGGCGGTGCCAGGAGCTGTTCCCAACCGCGATAACCTGGTGTTGCTGGATCTGGAAATCGAAGGGGGGCAGATCCGCCAAATCCAGGCGGCAACAGGGATCCCGCCCCAGGGGATCCCCAGCGTGGATCTAAGGCGGGGCCAAGTGTGGCCGTGTTTTGTGGACATCCATACCCACCTGGACAAGGGACATGTGTGGCCGCGCACCCCCAATCCCGATGGTACCTTTGCCGGGGCGAGGCAGGCCGGCCAGGAAGATTGGGTGAAGATGAAGCAAGCCTATGACGGGGATCCGGAGCAGTTTCGGGAGGATCTCTACCGTCGCTTCAGCTTTGGTTTGCGCTGCAGCTATGCCCATGGATCCCAGGCAGTGCGCACCCATCTGGCCTGTGAGAACCCTCAAGTTATGGGGGCCAACTGGGAGGTGTTTGTCCAGTTGCGCCGAGAGTGGGCGGGCAAGCTGGAACTCCAGGCGGTCACGCTTCTGAGCTTGGATACCTTTCTCACCCCTGCAGGGGAAAAGCTGGCGGACAAGGTGGCGGAAGTGGGCGGGATCCTGGGTGGGGTGGCGGCGATGGGGCCGGAACTGGATCGGCAATTGGATCGGGTGTTTGCCCTGGCCAAGGAGCGGGGCCTGAATCTGGACTTTCATACGGATGAGACGGATGATCCCGGATCCCTCACGTTGAGACACGTAGCAGCGGCGGCCTTGCGCAACGATTTTCCCCATCAGGTGGTGTGTGGCCATTGCTGTAGCCTGGCCGTGCAACCGCCGGAGGTGGCCCACAAGACTATGGCCTTGGTCAGAGAGGCGGGAATTGCCGTGGTCAGCCTGCCCATGTGTAACCTATATTTGCAAGCCCGTAACCCCGGCCATACCCCCCGCTGGCGGGGAGTGACGCTGTTGCATGAGCTGAAGGCTTTGGGCGTGCCGGTGATGATAGCCAGCGATAATTGCCGGGATCCCTTTTATGGCTTTGGGGATCACGATGGCTTGGAGGTGTTCCGGGAGGCCACCCGCATTTTGCACCTGGATACCCCCTATGGGGATTGGCCCCAGGCCATCACCACCACCCCTGCCCGCATCATGGGCTTGACCGAGCGAGGGCAAATTGGGGTGGGCTTGCCGGCAGATCTGGTGCTGTTCAAGGGACGTGGCTTTGACGAGCTGCTCTCGCGACCCCAACATGACCGGGTGGTGTTGCGTCAGGGGCAGGCCATCGACACGGCTTTGCCGGACTACAGCGAGCTGGACGACCTAATGGAGAGGGTGGGAGCAGCGGTTAGTTCTGGCTCCAAGCAGTAGAGCAGGGTTACTTGAATTGCAGCGAAGCAGCTTGGGGATCCCTGGCGTTTCTCCCCAGAGTGGGAAAAATGAAATTTGGAGTCATGGGGTGGGTCGGTTATCCCCAGATTAGGGTGAGATCCATAACAAAGCCAGGAAGAACGGGATCCCCAGACAAGCTGGTAGGTCGCTCCAAAACTTGCACCGGCTGACCTGTGCGATAGACATAGACCTTCCCGCTTTCCGGGTCGATTAACCAGCCCAGTTGGGATCCGTTGTCCAGGTACTCCTGCAGCTTGGCCTGAAGGATGGCCAGCTCGTCAGTAGGAGACTTCAGTTCCAGCACAAAGTCAGGGCAGAGGGGAGCAAAACGACGGCGCTGCTCTGGGGTGAGCTGCTGCCAGCGCTCTTTGGGCATCCAAGCAGCATCGGGAGAGCGAATGGCCCCATTGGGCAAGGCAAAACCGGCGGAAGAGTCGAAGACAAAACCTAAGTTCTTGCGTCGATTCCACTGCCAAAGTTGGCCCAGTAGGTCGGCGTTGCGGAATCCACTTTCGCTGCCTGCAGGGGCCATGGCGATCAGTTCTCCTTGGGCGGTGCGTTCCAGGCGCAGCTCAGGATTCTGCCGACAAAGCTGCTCGAAAACTTCATCGGTTAAATTCACAGCCGGCTGCAGGTTGAGGGCAATCATGAGCTCATCCTGGTGGGCAGTTTTAGAGCGTGGGGAGCACTATTCCCAGATTAAGGTGAGATCCACCACAAAGCCAGGGAGAACGGGATCCCCAGACAAGCTGGTAGGTCGCTCCAAAACTTGCACCGGCTGACCTGTGCGATAGACATAGACCTTCCCGCTTTCCGGGTCGATTAACCAGCCCAGTTGGGATCCGTTGTCCAGGTACTCCTGCAGCTTGGCCTGAAGGATGGCCAGCTCGTCAGTAGGAGACTTCAGTTCCAGCACAAAGTCAGGGCAGAGGGGAGCAAAACGACGGCGCTGCTCTGGGGTGAGCTGCTGCCAGCGCTCTTTGGGCATCCAAGCAGCATCGGGAGAGCGAATGGCCCCATTGGGCAAGGCAAAACCGGCGGAAGAGTCAAAGGCCACACCAAGCTGAGTTTGCCGGTTCCACTGCCAGAGCTGGGCGCTAAGGCTCAAGTTTTGACGACTGCTTTCGCTGCCTGCAGGAGCCATGGCGATCAGTTCTCCTTGGGCGGTGCGTTCCAGGCGCAGCTCAGGATTCCGCCGGCAGAGCTGCTCGAAAACTTCATCGGTTAAATTCACAGCCGGCTGCAGGTTGAGGGCGATCATCATCCTTCCTGGGCAAAACTCTCAGGGTATGGGGCCTGTGGCTCGTATTGATCCCCTAGGATGGAGCGTATTTTTTGGCGAGGGGCGCGAAGGGCTGGACTTCTACCCAACTCTCGGCTTTGGGCCAAGACTTCTGGTACCCACTGTGACATACTCCCGCACTCATGCCGACACAAAGCGCTCCGCGCCGCTAAAGCGAGAGAGTGCAGGCTTCAAGGGCTCCGTCCCGCTGGCGCGAATGGGAGGGCAACCCGACAGAGGAAGTGCCGTAGCAGAACCAGGAACCGGAATCCTCGCCCTTTATGACGGGGAGTATGTCAAAGGGGTCAAGTGCCATCAGGTGAAAGTCCTCCTATTGGGGATCCCTGTGGGCAGCCAGAATGGCCTGAGCAGCCAGGTGGCCGGAGAGGGTGGCCCCTTCCATGCTGTCGATGTAGTCTTGGGCGGTGTAGCTGCCGGCAAAAAAGAAGTTGGGTATTGGGGTCTTTTGCTGTGGGCGATAGGGATCCATGCCCGGCGCTTCTCGATAGAGGGAGTGGGCCAGTTTCACCACGCTGTACCAGGTCATGTTCAGTTGCCGGGATGAAGGAAACAGCTCGTGGACTTGGTGCAACACGTGCTGGGCAATTTGCTCGTTGGGCATGGAAATGAAGGGATCCCCCGGCGTGAGCACGCATTGTAATAGAGATCCCTGGCCGGGTTTGTAGTAGTCGGCGGGGCTGGTGAGGGCCAGATCGGCAAAACAGGAAAAATCGGCATCGGCAGTGTAGAGGAGATTATCGATGCCAAGAGCCTCTGGGTGTTCGCCAGCTCGTTTGGCCTGGCCTTGGGGGTTCAGCTCCGTCACCCAGCCATCGAAGCGCAATTGCACCGTGGCCACCGGTACGGATTCCAGCTTGTAGAGGTTGTCGAATTGTGGCCACTGCCGCCACACTTCCGGGATCAGCCGCTTGGCCCCTTCCACCGCCGCTGCGCACACGTACACATCTGCCTCTACCCGCTCTCCATTAGTCAAGAGCAAGCCGGTCACGGGGTAGGGAGAGGAGTCGCTCACTTCAATGCGACTGACCCCTCTGCGGGTGTGGATCTGGCCCCCGCGGGCTTGGATGTAGCGGACGATGGGCTGAGTGAGGTAGGTGTCCGGGGATCCCTTGAGGAGATTGAGCTTGGAGGCTTCTGTTTTGCTGGCAAACATCTGAAAGATCGTCAGCATACAGCGGGCAGAAATCTGCTCCGTGTCAATAAAGCCCAAGGCATAGGCAATCGGGTTCCACATCCGCTTCAGGCTACCTTCGGATCCCCCATGCCGACGAAACCAATCGGCAAAGCTCATCCGATCCAAGGCGCGAATTTGCCGCATCGCCCCTTCATAGTCCAGCAAGCCGCGAATCAAGGGGCTGGTACCCAGCGCCAGAGCATTGCGCAGCTTGTCCGCCCAAGAGAGCTGCTCGGTGGCGAAAAAGGCTTTGAGGCCGTTGAAAGGTGCCCCCAGGGGAAAGCGAAAATCCAGACTGGCCGTCTGCCCGCCTCGGTTGACAAAGGTGTGGGTGTGCTGCTTAGGCAGCAGGTTCTCGTAGGCTCCCACCTTCTTCATCAGGGCAAACAAGTTGCTGTAGTTACAGAAAAAAACGTGTAGCCCCATCTCGATGTGGTTGCCATCGGCATCCTGCCAAGATCCCACCTTGCCGCCGACAAAAGGCCGCGCCTCGTAGAGCTGCACCTCGTGTCCTGCCTCGACCAAATCGACTGCCGTCACCAACCCGGCCAATCCGGCCCCAATAATGGCTACCCGCATAGCAATACCCTCAAACAGGCGCTGCCCGGGATCTCGCCCAGACTTTGCGCAACTGCAAAGAAAGATGAACTTCTCTCATTCTGGAACAAAATGCGCCAGGGATCCCTGACTTGACAAACCACCACAAAGCTTGCCATCATAAACTTCCCGATGCGGATGTAGCTCAGTGGTAGAGCTTCTCGTTGCCAACGAGACGGTCGCGCGTTCGAATCGCGTCATCCGCTTGCTTAGGCTTGTGAACCCATTCAAGAGGGGAATGAGATCCCTGCAAGGGAGAGGGCCGTGACGGTAGTCCCAAGGAGCTCCCCCTTTCCTCTCTCCCCAAAGGAGTCAGCCCTCACTCCCAGCTCTTCTCCCTCTGGAAGACGGGAGAGTAGGGGTCTCGGTTTGATTGGGCTGATTTGGGAATGGTTTGATTTGGGGAGCGTAGAAGGTCTCCAGGCTGTCACGGTCGCCCACAAAGCGCCAGTGCCAGGGCTCGTAGCTTACCCCCTGAGGGTTGTCTCTGGGGAAAGACAGCTCAAAGCCAAAGCGGGCTGCGTTGCTCTGCAGCCACCGGAAGGCGGGAGTGGCCTCAAAGGCTTCTTGGGTATCCCACTGCGGAAACTCGGCATCCCCAATATCGATGGCATAGCCGGTGTGGTGCTCGCTGTAGCCAGGGGGAGCGCTGACCGCAGCTCGCTCCTCGGGTCGCAAGGCTCGAGATTGGGCCAATTGAAAAAACAGGAACTCCTGATCTGCAATGGAGCGAAACCCCGAAATGGGGACAAGGCGGATCCCGGCAGCTTGAGCTGCTTCGCTCATGCGAAGGTAACTTTCAGCAGCCGCCTGGCGTAGGCGCACCTCACGACCGTGGTAGTGGCCCACCACCCGCAAGCTATCTGCAGGAGCTTCTGAATAGGCATAGTGCCCCAGCAAGGAAGCTCGCCCATTCTGCACAGTTGGCTGCGGCAGAGGGGGCTGACCGGTTTCTTCCAGAACTTGGGGATCCGCCGCCTGCTGGGATCCCGGTAACTTCTCTATCCCCCAACCCGCCAGGAGCACTAGCCCAACCAGCACCAGGCCCAAGACTAGACGGGACCTCAGGGCAGGCACCGAACTTTGCGCTTTTTTCGCCGGAGTGGACTGGCGACGGGCGACCGGAATGTCGTCGTTCATGCGCAAAGGCCGGGATCTAGCGAGGAGTACTGAAAAGAGGCAGCGTTTCTACAAACCCAAATCCGCCAAAATATCGCGGGCATGGGTTTCGGTATTGATGTTCTGGTAGACCTTGGCAATTTTGCCCTCGCCATCAATGACGTAGGTCACCCGCTTGGCATAGCCGCCCCCATCCACATCGTAGGCGCGGGTAATCACCCCACTGCTATCCACCAGTAGGGGGAAAGGCAAGTTGTACTTTTCGGTGAACTTTTGGTGAGAAGCCTGGTCGTCCATGCTCACCCCCAGCACCACCACGTCCTTGCTTTGGTAGTCGGCGTAGGCGTCGCGGAATCCACAGGCTTCTTTGGTACAGCCGGGGGTGTCGTCTTTGGGGTAAAAATAGAGGACAACGGTTTTGCCGGCAAAATCAGCCAGCGAAACCTGGTTGCCTTGGGTGTCAGTGGTGTTGAACCCAGGAGCAGGGGTGCCAACAGCGAGAACCATAGGTGCGTGACCCAAAAAGTGTGATGAATAGGGCTGCCCTCAGCATTTTCTTCAGCCCTGCTTGTCTCTGTCAAGGCATTACCGCTCCAGCTTGGCATTGCAACTCAGCCACCAGCTCTTGAAGCTCCGCCGATAGATTGCCGGGCAGCCGTCGCCTCAGAATCTCTGCCAACGATCGGTAATACCACAGGGATCCCTCTTTTCCGGCGGAAAACCGCTGCCAGAGTTTATCCCCCAGTTGGCGAAAATCCCGCAAGATGCAGCGGGCGTTGTGCAGCTTGTCAGAGGCGGCCACCAACAAAACCGAGGCATTTGCCGTTTCCAGGTGCTTCAGGTAGGCGGTTTTGCGCTCTTTCCAGTTTTCTTTGGGCTCGCCTCGGGAGCCATCGCTTTCGGTATCCGTACATCCCAGGATGATCTGCAGCACCCGTTCTCCAAAGTGCTCCCGGATCTGTTGCTCAATCTGGGCCCGGGGCTCGCCTGTGTTGTGGGGGCCGTCCTCTAGGCTGTCGTGGAGCAGAGCGGCAATCGCTTCATCTTCATCCGCCCCATGCTCCAGGGCGATGGCTGCTACGGCCAACAGATGGCTGAGGTAAGGGATCCCGGTTCCCTTGCGGGTTTGAGAAGCATGCCAGCGATGGGCATAGTGCATTGCCTGCACAAACCGCTGTGTGAGTTGCGTTGACATCTGGACTCTCCAATTGGGGTTAAGTTGACTGCTTGGGCAAGGTTGATCCAAGCGAGTCTCAGGCGTTGAGACTGCAAATCAGAAAATGGTTAGAGAAGATGAGCACTTCTGATCACTTCAAACAAGGTTAAGACGCTGTGCCGCCTACCCTCAACCCCAGCCCCTCTCCCTGCCTTGGGAGAGGGGAGTCAGGGATCGATGTAACTGTGCTGAGATGGCAAGGTTTAGCCGGTGGCCGGAGTCTGTTTTGCAGGCAGCGGCACCAGCGTTCCTGTCCCCTGCCAAGCGCACAAATCCACGAACTGGTCGGCTATCCGAATTAACGCCGGGTTCGTGTTCGGCCTGTAGGCGGCTACCTCCAGCCGGCAGCCTTGGCGGCGGATATGCTTGAGGGCCGGCACAAAATCTCCATCCCCACTCAGCAGCAGCACCGTCTCGTAGTGGGAGTGCATCGCCATCAAGTCCACGATCAGCTCCCCATCCAGATTGGCTTTGCGGCTGCCGTCGGCGTGGATCACCACCGGCTTGGTGACCACCCGATAGCCCTGTTTTCTCAACTCCCGCAGGAAACGACGCTGAGCTAGGTTGTGGCGATCTACCCCGCTGTAGACATGCACTTCCATCTCGGATCTGCCCTGGGCCAGCCAGCTGAGCAGACTGGGATAGTCGAGATGGGATCCCCACTGCTGGGCGCTGGCGTGGAGATTGGCCGCGTCGATGAACACCCCCAGGGCTTTGCGGGGAAAAGCAGGGTTCGGCTGGGATGCCACCAGCTGCTGCAGGTGTTGGAGTTGCGCCTGCACCAACTCCAGTTGCTCCAAAGTCACTTGGGGCTGGGATACCGGCAGAGCATTCAACCGCAGCTCCACGGCTTTTAACCGCTGCTGGATGTGCTGGATGGCCTGGGTGATGGGGGCTAGCTGTTGCCGCACGGACAGATGAGACGTGGGCCGAGCTTCGAGGGCGTCGATCCGCCCTTGTAATGTTTCCAGTTGGGCCGCCGTCTGCTGCTGCTGTACCCAGATGGGCTCCAAAACCTTTACTTTCTGCTCGAGCTCTTGAATGGCTTCAGCCGGGGAAGCCAAGGTCTGCTGCAGAAGGGACGGTTCAGCAGTGAGCCGAGCGTCCAGCACCTCGAAACGCGCTTGCAGGGTCTCCAGTTGGGTTGCTGTCTGTTGCTGCTGTGTCCAGGTCTGTTCCAGAACTTGGCCAAGCTGTTCTTCGCGGCGGCGGATGGCAGGGTAGGCTGCTGCCAAAGGTAAGAGCCCCCAGATCACTTGGCGGGTCACCAGGGCCGTCACCCCCAGGGCCAGGGATCCCGTCCACAGCCAGGTTAAGGGGAAGGCAGAAGCCCTATTCATACTCATACTCATAGTCAGCTCTCCTCAGTTTGGGTTATCGATCTGCTCGGTTGCCAGGATTTCACCTCACTCACATGGGCCACCTCAGGGATCCCTCTTGAAGAGCAAGATGCACAGAACTCACAGAGGCATCGAAGAGGAGCAATTCAGCAACTGCAGTATGCCGGCTGTTGGAAGGGGAATCTTCCAATCGCTGGACAAACGTATTTCCCTTGTTGAGCAAACGGATCAGATATCGAGTCAGTTATCGAAAGCAGGCTCAAACTTGTTCCTCTTGACCGACAGGCCCCGTGGCCCGCTCAACCTGGATTCAACGTCCAAGCTATTGGCTGACGGTATGGGCCGTAAAACCATTGAACGGAGCAGGGTCAGTTGGGGATCTCGATGGTTACGTTAGCCAACTGCACATCGTCATGATCCACCCAGGCTCCACCGTGCCGGATGACTGTATCACCTCCCAGCGGCACCGAGATGTGCAGGGATCCCCCGAAAAGGGGAATGCTGATCGGTACTTGGGGACCACGGGTGACCATGGGGGGCTGAATCAGGGTTTTGCCAGTGCGCAGGGTAACAGTGTTCAGGCCCAGGCGCAGATGTTGCAGCGGCAGGGGAATCTGTAGGTTATCTCCCCCCAGGTGAATCTGCTCGATTTCCACTCCGTTCAGGATGACCTGCATGGGAGACATATTGGCGCTGGGGATCCGGGATTGGCCGGCCCGATAGGCGGCGGCAGTATCCAACCCAATCAGGGATCCAATCCGCAAAACCGGTGGGCGCGAAGGCAGGCGTTGCAAAGTGAAAGAGCGGGTCATCTCCACCCCTTGGGCAGGGCCCAAAAATTGCCCGGCGGCAGCCGATTCCGGTGAGTACTGGTTATCCCCCAGGCGGATGACATTCGCCTCCAGTACCAAAGTTGTGTTGGGATCCCAGCGCTCCAACTGCAGTTGCCAAGGCCGATCCCCGCCGGCTTGACCGTTGCCTGTACTTTGGGAATAGGGCAAGTAATTTTCCAGCCGCGCCACCAAAATTTCTTCTGCCGGCAGCGGCCCTGGCAGGCGAAACCGACCCTGGGCATCGGTGCGCACCGAAATACCCGCCCCCGGAATGGCCACCTCCGCCCCGGCCAAGGGCTGCCCTGTCAGCCGATCCACCACCTGTCCCGAATAGGCGGAATCCAACTGCACCTGTCCTGTGGGCACATCCGTTGCTGCCTGAATGCGCTGCTGCAACACTTGCCAGTCGGCTTCTGTGATCCGTCCATCCTGGTCGACATCGGCAGCTCGGATCTGGTCGTCGGTCAATCCCCGTTCTCCCCGCAAGTAGGCCCCCAACAGGTTGAGATCCTGCACCGTCAAACGGCCATCCCCATCCAGGTCGCCCGCCTGAAAGGGCTGCGCGTGGGCAAAAGACACGCCTATCCAACCCAGGCCAAGGGATCCCAGTAGCAAAAGAGAATGAGCCAAACAGGAGACCCTAAACATGGCAACTCTCCTGGGAGTTGTTCATGTTCTAACGTAATTCACCTCCTCGCAGCAGGGCTAACCGAGCCGGTGTAGAGTACTCTTGAGCGCAATTTTGCTGGTTCGCCTTTGGTTGCAGGAGCCGAAAACTTAATGGTAGGATAACCGTGGTGGCTTGCCTGTTCTATGGCTCGATACTCTTGCGTTACCCAGCTTGTGGGCTCAGCCGAGCAGCTCAGCGAGTCGATCCGCGCTGTTTTGGAGCGCTGCCAACTCAATATCCTCCACAACAGCCTTGATTATTGGGTGGCCGGCGAGCCTCCCGGAAAAAATCCCCACACCAAACTGGTGACGGTGGAAGTGTTTGTGGATCGCACCCGTCAGGCTGCCGACGGCTCTGTACAGGTGACCTGCATTGCCAAAAATGAAGAGCTGCCCCTAAAAAGCGTTAACCACTGCCAACAAACCTTTGACCGACTGAAGGCAGAGCTAGCCCAGTTGCAAAGTCAACTTCAGCTTGCTGCCCAACAAAAAGATGCCTTACGATAGCTAGGCTGAGTTTGCTTTGATCCCATGGCGCGTCGCTGCCAACTAACCAACAAGAAACGCAACAACGCTTTTGCCATCTCCCACTCCCACCGGCGCACCAAGCGCCTGCAGGAAGTCAATTTGCAGTGGAAGCGCATCTGGTGGGAAGAGGGTAAGCGGTTTGTTCGTCTGCGCCTTTCCACCAAAGCCTTGAAGACTCTCAAGGCCAAAGGGATAGGAGCCATGGCCCGGGAAGCCGGGATCGACCTCAACCAGTTTTGAGTTTTCTCTTTAGCCCGGTTGTCCTTGACGGCTCCAACCTCACAGCAAGCCAAAAAGCTTACGGGACTTGGGTTGCAATCCCGCCAGCAAGGTGTTGAGGGTATCCCGTTGGGTAAGCTCGTTGGTGCCGCTGGCCCGCTCGATTAAGAGCTTGCGCGTCTCATCGGAGAGCTTGGCATCGGTAAAATCGGCTCCACTGAAGAGCGTGTTTTCAATCTGAGCGTCCCGTAGGTTGGCCCCCACCAAAATGGCTTGTTCTAGGTTGGCAAACTGAAGCTGGCAACTCACCAAGGCAGCCTGGGAGAGGTTGCAGCGAGATAGGTTGGCCTGGCGGAAGTCGGCGGCAAAAAAGTTCCCCTCCGCCAGATTAGCAGCCACCAAGCTGGCTTCGCGAAAGATGGAATGGCTGAAACGGCCCCCCTGAAAGCTGCTTTTGTCCAGTTTGGCGGCGGTAAAGTTGCTGTAGTCCCCCAGAGCCTGGCTAAAGCTGGATCCCCGTAGATCTGAGGCGGTAAAATTGGCCCGCTCTAGCTCAGCGCGGCGAAAGTTGCACAGACGTAGGTCGGCTTGCTGCAGGCTGATC
Organism: Synechococcus sp. R55.3; assembly: GCF_047461975.1. Classification (NCBI taxonomy): domain Bacteria; kingdom Bacillati; phylum Cyanobacteriota; class Cyanophyceae; order Synechococcales; family Synechococcaceae; genus Synechococcus; species Synechococcus sp. R55.3. The sequence goes on from NZ_JANSIG010000011.1 coordinate 47,368, forward strand.
GAGCGCAGGTTAGCCCGCGTCAAATTGGATTTGGGCATCTGAATGCGGTCGAACAGGCCCCGCGAGAGGTAGGCATTCTCCAGGTTGGCACCCACCAGGGAGCGCCCCTCACGCAAGGCTTCCAGCAAGTCCCGCGTGGTTTCAATGCGAACCGGCTCTGAGGGTTGAGAAGGGGGAGCACTCACAGATGGAGCATTCCTCACAGGTTAGGCCAGAAATCCGGTCAACCCAGCCGAGAACTGAGGGCCAACTGGGGATTCCACCTATCAAGCTAACGTTTGCGTCGCCTGTCGAGGTTAAGAGGATATTAAAAAGACAACTCTGCATCGAGCTTTCCAGAGGGGGTCTTCTCTTGTGGAAACAGCCTACCGGGGGAGAGCCATCGGCTCCGATTTGTTGCATACTCGGGGCAGCCTTTCGTCAGTGAACCACACCTCCCATGCAGGTAGCTTTTATTGTCGATCCATTGCCTCAGTTGCAGGTGGGCCATGACACCAGCATTGCCCTGATGGAAGCTCTGCAGAAACGGGGGCACCGCATTTTCTGCCTGGGCCTGGCGGATCTCTACTGGGATCAAGGGGAAACGTGGGGATCCCTTGAGGAAATCCGGTTGGATCTGCAAGCGGATCCCTGGTATGAGGTCAAAGACCGGCAACTGCTGCCCCTGAGCCAAATGCAGGCGGTGTGGATGCGCAAGGATCCGCCGGTGGATACGGCCTATCTCTATGCCACTTACCTTTTGGATCGTCTCTCCCCCAGCCGCACACTGGTGCTCAATCATCCTGCCGGGATCCGCTCGGCCAACGAAAAGCTCTATGCCCTGCAATTTCAAGAGTGGATCCCGCGCACCCGCGTCAGCAGCAACAAGCGTCTGCTGCGTCAGTTCGTCGAACAGGAAGGACAGGCGGTGCTCAAGCCTTTGGGTGGCAAAGGTGGGGAAGGGATCCTGAGGGTCAATGCCGGGGATCCAAACCTCAACTCGTTGATTGAAATGAGCACCCAATTTGGTCGGCTGCCTGTGATGGTGCAGGAGTATTTGCCACAGGCGGCGGCAGGAGACAAACGCATTTTGCTGCTGGAAGGAGAGCCTTTGGGTGCCGTCAATCGGATCCCTGGAGAGGGAGATTTTCGGGGCAATATTGCCGCCGGCGGTCGAGTGGAAAAAACCAAGATTACCGAAAAAGAACGGGCTCTCTGCGGGGCTTTGGCGCCGGTGCTCAGGCAGGAGAAGCTGTATTTTGTCGGGATTGATGTTATCGGGGAACGACTAACCGAAGTGAACGTGACCAGCCCAACAATGCTGCGAGAACTCTGTCAGTTGGAAGGAGTTGACCTGGCAGATCAAGTGGCTCAGTGGCTGGAAAAGAAGGTGCCCGTCAAGGGCTGAATGACTACCCACCAGGATGTTTCTGGGATCCGGCGCGTCTGTTGCATGGCAGGGATCCCGTCTATTTAGGGAGTCTATAGAGATCAAATTATAGCTTGGAATGACCATAGTAGGTTGAGTTCAACTTTTTCCGGTCGGCAGATAGAAAATAAAAAGCCCCACAAGGGGGCTCTGCCGCGACCAGTCAGCGACTTATAAAACTCTAGAGCAATATAAAGAAAAGCTCCATGAATAGGCCGTATTGAACACCGTATTGAGCACAGTTTTTAGAATCTCAGAAAAAAGGCCAAATCCTCGGAGCTGTTATCTTTTTTTTAGATTTTCCGACCCGAGGCTAATCCCAGGCCCCTTCTGCTTTGCCGGAGCGGTCTTTAGAGTTGCTGCTCTTGCCCAGTGGGCTAGGAGTCTGCCGGTGGCCTTTCCCGACCCACCCAGCGCCAGATGGTGGGCAGCAGCACTGCCGCCAGTCCGCACTTCACCAAGTCTCCTGGAATAAAAGGGAAGACCCCTTTGTTGAGGACGGCCAAGATCGAGGTGGGCTCAACATTCTGGTTCAGCCACACCCCTAGCCAAGTGGCTCCTAGCAAATAAATCAGAGCTGAGCAGGACAACATCGCCAGCGCCATCTTCCAGGGGTTGCGATCCACGCCCCAGCGCTCCACCAACCAACCCATCAGCCCTGCAGCCAGGGGAAAAGCCAATAGGTAGCCCCCCGTCGCCCCCGCCAAGTGGCTAAGCCCGGATCTGCCACCGCTGAAGAAGGGCAATCCCAGGATCCCTTCCAGCAGGTACACCAGCAACGTGAGAAAGCCCAGCCGTGCCCCAAAGCCTGCCCCCACCAGCATTACTCCAAAGGTTTGTCCGGTAATCGGTACCGGCGTGAAGGGCAGAGGGATCCGCACCTGAGCCAAGGCAGCTACGAACAAACTTCCCCCCAGAACCAGCAGGAGATCCCGAGTTCGGGAAGGGCGAGGCAGAACAGTTTGCGCCAAGGGTGTGTGAACAAAGGTAGCAGTCATGAGAGGTTTGCACTCCTGTTTACCCGAAGACTGAGCTTGAGGCCCCGTCCCATCGCTGCGCGGAAGCAAGCCAGTAGGGCGGGGAGTATGTCAGGGTTTCAGAATACAAGAATTCGGTTACCGAAAAACTGGGTTTGAAGCCCCGCCCTTTAAAGCGGCTTTGTGCTACGCCGCCTGCAGTGCCAGGGTAGTCAGCCGCTCTCGCCCACAGCAGCACAGGGCGCATTGTTCGCGTAAACGGGCTGTAGGCCCTAAACCCGACAGCCTGACGGTTGGATCCGACCTCAGTGGGTTTTGTGGTTGTTGTTTACAACGGCACCTAAAGGCACTCGGGAACCACCCTGTGTGCTGGCGAGTACGTAGCGCTGGGGAGCTGCGTGGCAGCAACGTTGAGGTCGAGGATGATCCCACGCTGCTCATTTTGCACCCTGTGCATCGGAAAGAGCCATAAAGCCAAGCAGGGGCTAGATGGATTCTTGCGGCACTTCTGAGCCTTTTTCAGGTTGAGCGACACTGGGCCGGTTCTGGCGAGTTGCTTGTACAATCGCCACCGTAAGCAAATGGGAGAGCAGACCCACAGGCCCGGCAAACAAGCACAAAATCAGGGAATGGGTTGTCCATACTCGCTTATCCCACCCTTCCAAGAAGATCCAGCGGCCCACAAACAAATCCATGACGATGTAGTGTACCCATCCCGTCGCCATAACGGCGGGTTGACTGAATAGGTCGGTTAGGCTGGTCAGAGACAGTTGAGGGTCGGAAAATTCCTTGAGAACATCCGCGTTGAACCCGGTGACCAAAAGATACAAATAAACCGCCGCCAGAAGAGCGATGGGCAAAAGCGATTCCATCACTTTGCGGGTTACCTTCCAACCCGGCAGCAGAATCATCAAGGCCCAAAAGGGCAAAGCAAACCAGTTGGCCCCGTTAAAGATCATCTCCAGCATGCTTGGAACCCCCAACGCTACCTGTCCATTATCGGCCCAATGCCCCCTGGGGATCCCTGCAGTAGCGGGTGGAAATGGATAGGAGTTATTCCTGAAGTTTTTTTCTGGAGCCAGAGGGATCCCGGTCGCTATTCCGGTTGGCGGAGCCTAGCAGTCGCAATGGAGCTGACCGCACGGCCACTGTCGGTGGTGGCAGCAATGCAGGAAATCCGGGATCCAGTGTCGGTCATGGCCCAGAAGCTGCTGATGCTTTTGGCGGTAGAGGTGGGTTGAGCCGGGCCGATGGGGGATTCTACTGCCACAGAGTCTGGGGATTTCTCCTGAGAAGGGATCCACACCACAGGTTCCTCACCCCGTTGGGCTGCTGCAACTTTTGGGGCGGGATGTTCTGGTGTGGGCTCAGGGGCTTCTTCTTTGCGGGCGGCCTCTGCAGCAGGGACATTCCGGGGAGAGGGCTGCTGAACCAGCCTCTTGTCAAGGGGTGGTCGTGGCGCGGCAGCGGGGGGTGCAGGGGGGGCTTGGCCGGCGATCTTTCCCCATAAGGCTTTGAGGAGTTGCCACATGGCTGGGTTGGCTACTGAGGGAGAGAGCAGTGAGGAATGGTGTTATCCTGCCATGCTCTGGCCTGAGAATCCATCCCCTCTGCCAGTCTTGATAGAGCAAAGTCATAACGAGTATGATTAAGTAGCTTGCTTAGGGAGCATGACTCTAGTCAATAATAAGCTCAACTATACTGAAAATAATGTATAATATGTTCAGTACGGATTACTAC
>NZ_JANSIG010000012.1:0-35193 GCF_047461975.1 Synechococcus sp. R55.3
CAATGACTTTTGCCAAACCGCCTAAAGCTCAGTAAATTCAGCAAAGTTCAGGGTTTTGGGGGTTAGAGGCATGCTCCACAGATCCCTCAAGCTGGCAAGGGATCGCTATGATTTCAGCATAGTCTGAATCCTTCTGGGGGAGGGCTGGCTTGGTTGTCCGGATCCCTCCAACACCAGACGACTAGAATGAGTAGGAAGCAGATTTGCCTATTCCCAGCAGCATCACCCACTCAGCAGGGCCGTCTTTTTTCTTATGCTAGACGCTTTACTGATCGCGATCTTCATGTTGGCCGGGGCTGGTCTCGGGTTTTACGGCCTGGATTTGCTCCCTCCTGCCGCCATTCAGGGGGCCAATGTGGAAGGAGCCCGTGTCGTCACCAGCGGCTTTGGCGTGCTGGCAGGACTGGCTTTGGGATCCCTGGTGCGCTGGAGCTACCGTCGCTTCGAGGCCAATGTGCGCTCCCTGCCGCCGGACGTGTTGATCAGCCGCTCGGTGGGGTTGGTGATCGGCTTGGTGATCGCCAATCTGGCCATGGCTCCTGTGTACTTGCTGCCCCTGCCTCCCCAACTCAATAGGTTCCTCGAGCCACTGGCTTCGGTCTTTTTCAGCTTGGCCTTTGCCTATCTGGGGGTCAGCCTGGCCGATACCCACGGCCCCTCGCTGCTGCGGCTGTTTAACCCCAACTATGCTTTACAAGCAGCCCTCTGGGCGGAGGGCAATGTGGTGGCTGCCACGGCCAAGGTTTTGGACACCAGCTCCATCATCGATGGCCGAGTGGCCCAGTTGATCGAGACGGGCTTCTTGGAAGGAACCCTGGTGGTTCCTCGCTTTGTGCTGACGGAATTGCAAACCATCGCCGACAAGGCCGATGCCCAAAAACGAGAGCGGGGCCGCAAAGGTTTGGATACGCTGCAGGCTCTACGAGAAGCCTACCCCGATCGTTTCGTTATTCACGAAGCCAACTATCCAGATCTGACCACTGTCGATGAAAAGCTGGTGCGCCTCACCCAAACCGTGGGGGGAACGCTGCTCACCACCGATTACAACCTGAAGAAGGTGGCGGCTCTGCAGGGGGTCAAGGTGCTGAATGTGAATGAGTTGGCCGAGGCGCTGCGGCCCATCTATGTTGCCGGCGACAGCTTTGATATTAAGATCACCCGCGAAGGAAAAGAGCCAGGTCAAGGGGTAGGCTACTTGGAAGACGGCACCATGGTGGTGGTGGAAGAAGGGCAGCGCTCTGTGGGCAAAACCCGCTCTGTGGTTGTGACCAGCGCCATTCAAACCTCAGCAGGCCGCATGATCTTCGCCCGCCTCAACAAGGACTCTGCCCCACTAACCCGCCCGGCCTCTGATCCGGCCAGCCCGGCTTCCTCTGGAAAAACCTGAGTTTTGGCCTACGTTCCCCTAGCGCAATGGTGGCTTCATCCCAAATGGGCGCCCTCCGACCCACTCCGATGTTCTACACGCAGGATCGCCAGAGGCGCTTCTGGAGTTTTTACTGGGAAGATGCCGAGAAGTACGGCATCCACCCTCAGCACATCGTGAGCGGACAGCAAATCTGGGAGGTGGCCAACGCTGGAGAGTACGAAGCCAAGCTCAACCAGGTCTTTGCAAGCGGGGATCCCCTCTCCTACGAATGCCAGGTGCTCTCGCCCCGCTACAAGTTGCATCTCCATCTTTCGCTCAACCCTGTACGGGACACGGAAGGGGAGGTGGCGGCGATTTCGGTGGTGGGCAAGTTGCTGGGGGCCACGCCTTTTGCGCTGGCCGGAGGAGCCAGCAGCCCCAACAGCCAGCCCCATCCTGTCCTGGCCGACCCGGTACAGGGGATCACGACGCAGTTGGTGCGCAACATCCGGCATTCCCTCGATATCCGGCAACTGTGCCAGCAGACCGTGGAGCAGTTGGGGCAACTGTTTGGGGTAGACCGCTGCCTAATGGCCCTCTACGAGGTGGGGCAGGACTCCCTCACGGTCAATGCCGAGTATCGCTGCCACCCTGGGGATCCCTCCCTGCTCCACCAGACCCTGAAGCTGGCAGATTACCCCCATTTGTTGCAGGCCCTCAGACAGGAAGAACCGGTGGAGGCGGGGCGACATCTGGCCATTGCCATGTCTTACCAGGGCTACGCCAACAGCCTGCTCTGGCTGGAAATGCTGGATCCGAACAGGGTTCCTGTTTGGCAGCCAAGCCACATTCAGGTACTCCAGAGCATTGCCACCTACCTGGGCGCAGCCATTGCCCACGCCATTTTGCTGGATCAAAGTCGCCAACTGGCAACCCGCTTGCAGTTAGCCAACCAGACGCTGCGCCAGAAAAATAAGGAGCTGGAGCAGGCCCGTGCCCAAGCGGAATCGGCCAACCAACTCAAAAGCCAATTCTTGGCTAACACCTCCCACGAGCTGCGCACCCCTCTCAACGGGATCATCGGCTTTATCAAGCTGGTGCTGGACGGGATGGCCGAAAACCGCGAAGAGGAGCTGGACTTCTTGCAGGAGGCCTATCGCTCTGCCCTGCACCTGTTGGCCCTAATCAACGATGTGCTGGATATTGCCAAGATCGAGGCGGGCAAAATGCAGTTGGAGTTCCAGCCCTGCGACCTGCGAGCCTTGTTTAAGGATGTGGAGGCCAAGACCAGCTTGCAGGCCAGCCAGAAGGGCTTACAACTGAGCTTTCACTTGCCCAACACTGCAGATCAGATTTTGCTCTTGGGCGATTACCAACGCCTGTTGCAGGTCATGCTCAATTTGGTGGGGAATGCCATCAAGTTTACCCCCAAGGGCTCGGTAACCGTGCGAGCGGATATCCTGCCCGGCAACCCGGGTTTGGCCCGCATCCGCGTCATCGACACCGGGATCGGGGTATCGCTGGAAAAGCAGCAGAAGCTGTTTCAGGCTTTCACGCAGGTGGATGGTTCCACCACCCGCCAATATGGGGGGACGGGCTTGGGCCTGGCCATCAGCCAACGCCTGGTGGAGGCGATGGGAGGGGAAATCAATTTCTACAGCCTGGGCGAAGGGCTGGGATCCACCGTCACCTTTACGGTGCCCCTCTACCGCAAGCCGCTCCTGAGCGGGGATCCGAACCCAGAGGCGCTCCCTGCTCAACCCGCCCGAGATAGACCTGAGGATGCGGATCCCACCTTGATTTCTGTTCCCAACTCAGTCCAGCGATGACCCACCCGGCCATTTCTCCTTCAACCGCTCTGGGTACCTCTCGGTTGCGGCGCAGCACTGCGCGAACATTCCCCCATGCCCTATCCTCGTAAACGGTTTGGTCAGCATTGGCTCAAGGATCCCGCTGTTCACGAGGCGATTGTGCGGGCTGCCCAGTTGAATGATCTGGAGAGAGGGGCGGATCCCACTTGGGTGCTGGAGATCGGCCCCGGCACCGGCCAACTGACGCGGCGATTGCTGGCCCAGGGTGTCCAGGTGGTGGCGGTGGAGATCGACCGGGATCTGTGCCGACTGCTGCAAAAACGGTTCGCCGGCCAACCCCGTTTTCACCTGCTGGAGGGAGATTTTCTCCGCCTGCCGCTGCCTCCTCAACCCCGCCTGCTGGTGGCCAATATCCCCTACAACCTGACCGGCCCCATTTTGGAAAAGGTGCTCGGATCCCCGGCCCAGCCGGTTCGGCAGTTCGAGCGCATTGTCCTTCTGGTGCAAAAAGAGCTGGCCGAGCGCTTGCAGGCCGGCCCCGGCAGCAAAGCCTATGGTGCTCTGAGCCTGCGGACGCAGTATTTGGCCGATTGCGAGCTGATCTGCAGGGTGCCCCCCACCGCTTTCAAGCCCGCCCCCAAGGTGGAATCTGCTGTGATTCGCCTCACCCCCCGCCCCGCCCCCACCCCCGTCCGGGATCCCTGCTGGTTTAACCAACTCCTCCGGCAGGGGTTCTCCACCCGCCGCAAGAAGCTCGTCAATGCCCTGGGAAGCTTGGTGGAGCGAGAGGTGGTCGCAGCAGCTTTGGCTCAGCTCCGCCTCAACCCCGATGCCCGCGCCGAAGAGCTGGCCCTGCCCCACTGGCTGGCCTTGAGCGACCTGCTGCTGGAGAAAGCGCCCAAAAGGGCTGTTGTTCTTCAAGAGGGGCAGGAACCAGGGTAGGGTAAGAGAGGGAAGCTCAGTTGGACGAACCCAAACATCCTCTGGGGTTTTTGAAGTCCCTTCCCGATCTTGTTCTGGATCCCTTTCGCCAATGCAGGTGCATCCATGCAAAGCAACCAAGGCAAGCAAATCCTCTTGACCGGCGGCACAGGCGGGCTGGGTTTGGGGGTGGTTCCCGTGGTGCTGGCCAGCGGAGCAGAGCTGACCTTGACCTATCGACAAGAAAAAGATCTCACCATTTTGCGGGAGCGCCTGCCGGCCAATGCTCTGGATCGGGTTCGCTTTGTGCAAGTGGATTTAACAGATGAGGCAGCGGTTGCCCGCGTCATTGCCGACCTACCCCGCGTGGATGGGCTGATCCACCTGGTGGGGGGCTTTGCCATGGGCCCCACCCACGAGTACAGCTTGGCGGACTGGTATCGCGACTTCGACCTCAACCTCACCACCACATTCCTGACCTGCAAGCACAGCCTGCGCAGAATGTGGCAACAGGGCTATGGGAGGATTGTAACGGTGGGATCCCGAGGAGCGGTGGAGCCGGGCCCGCAATTGGCCGCCTACTGCGCTTCCAAAGCAGGGGTGGTGGCCCTGACCCGCACCATTGCCGCCGAAACCCAAGGCACCGACATCACGGCCAACGTCATCCTGCCCAGCATCATCGACACGCCGGCCAACCGAGCTGCCATGGGATCCGAGCGAGCCAAGCTGTGGGTCAAGCCAGAGTCCATCGGGCAGGTGATCGCCTTTTTGGTCTCAGAAGCAGCGCGGGATCTGCGAGGGGCGGTGATCCCGGTGTATGGCAACGTCTAGGCAACTGGTTGACCAAGCCATGAGCCGCCATTCATGATACAGAATATGCACTTATCCCTATCCAGTTCTTTTCCATGCTGAAGCGGTTATTCTTGGGTGGCTTGCGCCGGCAAATCGGCCGCATTGAGGTGGCAGGGGCCATTGATGGCAAAACTCGCGAGCGGGTTCTCAAGGCCCTGAAAGAGGTGGAAGAAAACCAGATCCCTGCTGTGGTGCTGCGCATCGACAGTCCAGGCGGGACGGTGGCCGACTCCCAAGAAATCTACAATGCCCTCTTGCGTTTGCGAGAGAAAAAGGGCACCCGTATTGTCGCCAGCTTTGGCAACATTGCTGCCTCTGGGGGGGTTTATATTGCCATGGGAGCCGAAAAAATTGTTGCCAACCCAGGAACAATCACCGGTAGCATTGGTGTGATCATTCGAGGCAACAATATCGAACGCCTCCTGGATAAGGTGGGGATTTCATTTAAGGTGATTAAGTCTGGCCCCTACAAAGATATTCTCTCGTTTGATCGCGAGCTGACCCCAGAAGAGCGAAACATCCTGCAAGAGTTGATCGACATCACCTACGGCCAGTTTGTGCAGACGGTTGCCGCTGCCCGCAAGTTAAGTTTGAATGTGGTCAAAACTTTTGCCGATGGCCGCATTTTCAGCGGAGAGCAGGCCCTTCACTTGGGTGTGGTGGATCGCTTGGGCACAGAGGAAGATGCCCGCCTTTGGGCGGCAGAGCTGGCCGGTTTGCCGACGGATGCGAAGTTCTACGACCTGCTCCCCCGGCGCAGAGGTTGGTCTCGGTTTTTGCCGGCAGCAGAAGCCTTGGCCCGTCTGCAGTTTGAAGTGAGCACCTCGGGCTTGCCCCTGTGGCTTTACCAAAAAAACTGGGTCTAAAGCCCCGCCCTAGGGCCTACGGCCCGCTGACGCGACTAGGGCGGCTTTGTGCTGTGCTACCCGCAGCGGCAGGGTAGTCAACCGCTTTAAAAACCCAACAGTCTCACGACTGGATACAGCCTCAATAGGCTTTGTAGTTGTTCTTTGCAACGGTACCTTTGGGCAAAAGGGAACCGCCCTGGATGCCAGCACGCGCGTAGCGCTTGGGGAAACGCCTGGGGAGACGAGCACCGCTGCCGTAGAGGGGCAACCCGATACGGTAAGTGCTGTCGCAGAACCAGGAACCAGAATCTCCTGCCTTTGGGCAGGGGAGTATGTCAACCGTACAGCCCAGCGAGTCAGAGCCGTTGATGGGTGTGGGGGTGCTGTTTGATGTTGTCGGCATCCTTTACCTCTACAACTGCATTGAGGATCCGTCGCGGCTCAACGCTGTGATTGAGCCTGAACACCCCCCGCTCTGGAGTGCAGGTTTGGTGTAAGGGGATGTGGCGAAACTGGGGCTTGTTGCGATAGGTGCGGGCCGCTGCTTGCACCCGTTCCACGAAGTTTTCCCCCAACAGCACCCCCGGCGGGAAAACATCGGTGGGCAAGGTGGGGATCCCGTTGTTCACGATCTCGGCGTAGGTTGTGGCGTAGAGGAGAACATAGGAAGTGCTGCGGCGTTCTTGGGCTAGGCAGTCCAAATCGGCAGCAGGCACCGGCTCGGCCACCAAAACCTCTACCAGGCGACCTTCCTGATCCTGCTGGAAGCAAGTGGCCACTCCCAGCACCACGTACTCCAGTCCTTGCACTGGGCTGGAGCCAAGGTGAGTTTGAGCAGTATCCGACATCGATGCCGATCTCCAAGCGGGGGAGCGAACTTTCACGGCTCCGGCAGGCGCCAAGATCCCTCAAGCCGGGCGCAGTTCTCACCATAGCAACAATTTTTGCGTCGGGCAGCGGGAGCTGTTGCAAGATAGAAGGCGGATCCCAGCCTGGCTCTCTGTGAAGGATGACAGGGGCAGCATTTGGCTACAGGGATCCAAAATTTGCTTTACTGTAGCGAAGCGGGGTCAGTACTGCCCGAGGGGAGCAAGGGGTTGGGTTCCAGGCACCTTTGGCAACCCTTGATTCATCATTTAGGAAGCACTTTAGGAATCCGACTATGGCGGATGGCGAATACAGACCTGGGTTGGAAGGCGTTCCGGCCACACGCTCCAACATTAGTTTTGTCGATGGCCAGGCGGGGATCCTGGAATATCGGGGCATCCCCATCGAGGAATTAACCGCCCACAGTACCTTTCTGGAGACGGCCTACCTGCTGATCTTTGGCAAGCTGCCGACCCAGTCGGAGCTGGACAATTTTGACCAGGCGATCCGCAGTCATCGACGGGTGAAATACCGCATCCGCGACATGATCAAGTCGTTTCCGGAGTCGGGCCACCCGATGGATGCTCTGCAAACCTGTGTGGCGGGCTTGGGGCTGTTTTACCCGCTGCGGGAGATGGATCCCGACTATGTGTTCGGCACCGTCACCCGGTTGCTCTCAAAGCTGCCGACCATGGTGGCGATGTTCCACCAGATGCGACAGGGCAACGATCCCATTCCCCCGGACGACAACCTGGATCATGCTGCCAATTTCCTATACATGCTCTCGGGCAAGAAGCCGGATCCCTGGTTGGCCCGCATTTTCGATACCTGTCTCATCTTGCACGCCGAGCACACGGTCAATGCCTCTACGTTTGCCCTTCTGGTGAGCGCTTCCACGCTGGCTAACCCCTACAGCAGCCTGGCCACGGCGGTGGGTACCCTTTCGGGGCTGTTGCACGGGGGGGCCAACCAACAGGTGATGATGCTGCTGCGGCAAATCGGCTCGGTGGAAAATGTACGCTCGTTTATCGAGGAGAAGCTGGCCAAAAAACAGCGCATCATGGGCATGGGTCACCGGGTTTATAAGGTGAAGGATCCGCGGGCCACCATCCTGCAGCGGCTGGCCGAAGAGCTATTTGAGCGCTACGGCCACGACAAGTACTACGACATTGCCCTGGAGGTGGAGCGGGTGTGTGAGGAGTTGCTAGGGCCGAAGGGGATCTACCCGAATGTGGACTTCTACTCAGGGTTGGTCTACGCCAAGCTGGGGATCCCAGAAGATTTGTTTACACCGGTGTTTGCCATTGCCCGAGCGGCGGGTTGGCTGGCCCATTGGCGGGAGCAGTTGTCCGATAATCGGCTTTTCCGACCCACCCAGGTGTACACAGGTGAACGCCAGCAACGCTACATCCCTATAGAAGAGCGGGGTTGAGAGCCGTTTGACAGGGCGCTGGGCCGAGATCCAAACTCAGTAAGGCCCAAGTCGTGCGTGAGGTGGTGTGTTGAGCCTCTTGGACTCTCCCCTTTGGCGAGACGGATTCACCCTGTTTCTGAGCCTTGTGGTGCAGGCCATGCCATTTCTGCTGCTGGGGGTGTTTCTATCGGGGCTGCTGGCGGTGTTTGTCGAGGGATCCCAGTTGGCCCGTTTCCTGCCCAAAGGCAAAATCGGCAGCGCGGTGGCCGGTGGCGCTTTAGGATTCTTTTTCCCGGTGTGCGAGTGCGGCAACCTGCCGGTGGCCCGTCAACTGGTGATCAAAGGGATCCCACCCCACGTGGCGGTGGCTTTTTTATTGGCGGCGCCGGTGTTTAACCCGGTGGTGATCTTTTCCACTTGGATTGCCTTTCGCTCCATGCCGGAGCTGGTGATCTACCGAGTTCTCTTTTCCTTCGGCATTGCGGTTGTCGTCGGCTTGATCTTCAGCCTGCAAAAGGATTTCCAGCCTCTGTTGCAGCCGTCAGTCTGGCGGGAGCTGCAGCGCAATTGCTCCCAAGAGACGGATCCGAAAAGCACTTCCTGCTCGCCGTTGTTGCGGGGAGGCACCTTCTGGATTGGATCCCAGAGCCCTGCTCAAGGGGCCTCTGGCGGATCCCTGGCCACTTTACAAACGGCTGAAGATGTGTATCGCTCTGCTCTGGCCGCTGCGCCTTCTCCCTCCAGGCGACAAAAAGGAGTTCTCCTGCTGCAGACCTGGGCCAGGGAGATCCGCGAATTGGGATCCGTGCTCATCTTGGGCTCGGCGATGGCGGCCCTGATTCAAACGGTGATCCCGCGTTCGTTTGTGCTGGATTATGGCCAAGATGCATTGCTCTCAATCCTGATCATGATGGCCCTGGCCGGGATCATCTCCATCTGCTCGACGGTGGATGCCTTTTTCGCCCTCTCCTTTGCCGCCACCTTCACGCCGGGATCCCTGTTGGCTTTTATGGTGTTTGGGCCGATAGTAGACTTGAAAGCCATAGGCTTGATGCTCACTCTGTTCAAGCCCCGCGCCATTTTCTACTTCGTGATCTTGGTCTTTCAGCTTACTCTGGTGGGAGCTTTAGCTATCAACTACTATGGCAGTTAAAGCGTTTGTTTGAACCTTTCTCCACAGGGACACCCTCTCCATCCACTCTCCGTCAAATATTCGTCAAATATAGTTGCTTCAGTTTAGGGTAAGACGCCTGGGCTATTGAGAACAGCCTTCTGGCTCGGTGCACTTTAAGTGTGGGTGCAGTGTCCTGCTTTAAATCGAAATGACTATAGAAAGAGTTGCCTGGATAAGGTTTATCACCAGAGTGCTCTGCTCCCAGACGGTTGAGAACTCAGGTGTTACAGGTTTTATTGTAGTAAACTCAAGAAGGACGTAGTCTGGATTTCATAATTATCGCGACCCTATTTTTCAGCAGGACAAAGCTATGAGCAATCTATACTCGACAGACTTTAACTTGTGGATTGACCGAACAACCCGGCTATTGCGGGAAAGGCGCTGGCATGAAATTGACCTAACACACTTAATTGAAGAGGTTGAGAATTTGGGTAAGAGCGAACGACGAGGGATTACCAGTCAATTAACTCGCCTTCTGCTGCATCTGCTCAAGTGGCAATATCAACCTCAGCGACGTTCAGATAGCTGGCTAGATTCCATTACAGATGCGCGAACCCAAATCGGATTGGCCATAGAAGATAGCCCTAGCCTAAAAGGTTATCTGGTAGAGCAACTTGAAGAGAGTTATCAACGGGCGCGCCGCCAAGCAGCCAGGCAAACGGGGATAGAAATCTCGACATTTCCAGATGTCTGTCCCTACTCTCCAGAGTTGGTGCTTGCAGAGGACTGGCTGCCGGAAGTTTGACAGTCCACACCATAAAGCATTTAACGGTGGACAGCATTCCCACAGTACTGACTGTAGAGCTTTGGACTGGTGTTGTCCTGCCCAGACAATCCATCAGGGATTAAACATGGGCAATACAGATAGACCAAGGCCAATTGCTGTGCTACTGTTGCTATTCCTCAAGCAGAGGCGCGCTCCTGCCAGGTGCGCATCTTGCCCGGATTGAGCAGGCCATAGGGATCCACTTCTTCTTTAAAACGAATCTGGCGCGGATCCATCACTTTGCGCCCGCCGTCTTCGATGATGAAAGTGTGGGGGTTGGCAATAAATACTCCCTGCTCTTCGTGGTAGCGCATGATCTCGTTTAGACGCTCTTCGGTGGTAAAGCGGACAATTTGCAGGCCGACAGGGGTAGCTTGCCCGTTGATGCGAATCCACTCCAGGTGCATCAGCACTTCGTCGCCAAAATACTCGTACATGTGCTGCACCAGCTTCAGCTCCCGATCGGCGGGAAAAGCCGATTGTAAATAAGTCAGGCTGGGATCCACGCTGCGGCAGTGCAAAGTGGTGTGGTTCCAAGAAAATTCCCCCAGCGAGATCCCCTTGCTGGCCTCCTGGGCCGTTTTGTTGTAAACCACTTGGCCCCCATGTTCCCGGACAAGCTCCAACAGCGGCTCCAGGCTGCATTCGGCCACCATCAACAGGGCCACAGCGGATCCTTCTGGCAAATGACCCCGCAGCGGTGCAAAGTAGCTGGGGATCGGCCAAGCGTGCAGGCTGACCAATTTCTTGAGGATCCCATCGGCATCTCCCAGGGCTTGGCCAAAATGGGCACAGGGCATAAAGCCCACTTCAGGGGGAAAGGCCACCACCAGCTCCGCCCAAGGATAAGCAGGCGCCAGCGGGATCTCCACCTCGGTGATGATCCCATTGAGGCCCCAGGCATGGCTTACTTTGAATACCTCATCTCCCCGCAGCTCCAGCACCCGGGGCTCTTCCTCCAGGGTGACCACCCGCAGCCCCAAGATGTTGCCCCGATCCCGCAGTTGGCCGTAAGTCACAGAGCCAATGCCACCACTGCCGCCAGCAATGAACCCCCCGATGGTGGCCGTGCGATAGGTGGAAGGAGCCATGCGGATCTCCCAGCCCATCTCCCGGGTGTGTTTGTCGATGGCCATCAACTTGGCCCCCGCCTGCACCCGCGCCAAGCCCGGCTTTGCCCAAAGCACCTGGTTGAGCTTGCCCATGTCCAGGATCACACCCCCGGCCAGCGGGATACATTGGCCGTAATTACCGGTACCGGCACCGCGCACCGTAACCGGGATCCGCAGCCTGGCACAGGCCGCTGCCACCCGCATCACCTCGGCCTCATCGGCGGGGCGCACCACCAAATCTCCCCGCTTGTCGCTCAGTTGTCGGCTCAGCACGGGGCTGTAGTGGTAAAAATCCAACGACAACTTGGCCACCTGAGCCGGATCAGTGATGATCTCAATACCCTCTAAGTCAGAACGCAAAGCCTGCAGCTTGTCAGGAGCGGCAACGATCATAGGTATCCGTATTTGGGTGCAACGGTTCTTCAAACTCCATCATCGGCAGAAATTGCCTGCAAAAGGGTTTGCCGAGAACAGTATGGGAAGGATCCCTGTCCGGCCAGGTCGATTAGCCGAAGCGGCCCTCCACATAATCTCTTGTGGCTTGCTTGGTGGGGCTGTTGAAGATGACTTCAGTTCTGTCAAATTCCATCAGCTCGCCCACACGGTTGGATCCCACCAGCTCCACACTGAAGAAAGCCGTCATATCCGAGACGCGGCTGGCCTGCTGCATGTTGTGGGTGACGATGATGATGGTATATTCCTCCTCCAGCTCCTTCATCAGCTCTTCGATACGGCGGGTGGAAATGGGATCCAGTGCCGAACAGGGCTCATCCATCAAAATCACATCCGGCTGTACCGCCAGAGCGCGGGCAATACACAAGCGCTGCTGCTGCCCTCCCGACAGCGACTGACCATTTTCTTTCAACTTGTCTTTGACTTCATCCCAGAGGGCAGCCCGTTTCAGCGAGGTTTCCACCACCTCGTCCAAGTCTACCTTCATCCCCAGCACCCGCGGGCCGTAGGCCACGTTGTCGTAAATGCTTTTGGGGAAGGGATTGGGTTTTTGGAAGACCATGCCGATACGCCGCCGCACCGCCACCGGATCGACTTCTTTGGCGTAGAGATCCTTGCCGTGGTAGGTGAGCTTGCCCTCTACACGAGCACCGGGGATCAAATCGTTGGTGCGGTTAAAACAGCGCAGAATCGTGCTTTTGCCACAGCCGGAAGGGCCGATAAACGCAGTAATTTGCCGGGCCGGAATGTTCAGGGTGACATTTTTCACCGCCAAGTTGGATCCGTAGTAAACATTCAGGTTCTCGGTCCTGAAAACGTAAGAGGTCTGGTTAAGAGATTGAGTTTGCATGGCAGCACTCACAAAAAGAGCTAGAGTTCGACGAAGAGTTCGATTCAAGACTTTGTTGAGAATCCTCAGGCTATTTCCTGGTCTTGTACACCAAAAAGCGAGCGGTCAAGCTGGCCGCCAAAACAATGGCTAACAAAACCAAAGCGCCCGCCCAGGCCAGCTGCTGCTGCACCCTGTAGGGAATGATGGAGAAAAAGTAGACCATCACCGGCAAGGTAGCCACCGGGCCAAAGAGATTACTGGACCAGAAATTGTTGTTGAAGGCGGTAAAGAGCAGAGGTGCAGCCTCGCCTGCCGCTCGGGCCAAAGCCAGGATTAGCCCGGTTACGATGGCCGGTGCCGCTGCCGGCAAAACGACGCGCATTGTGGTCTGAAAGCGATTTGAGCCCAGGCCAATGGAAGCCAAGCGCATGTCGGGCGAAACCAACAGTAACGCCTCCTCGGTGGAGCGGATGACAATCGGCAGCATCAGCACGCCAAAAGCCACCCCTCCCGAGAAAGCCGAAAAGCCGGATCCCCTCACCACCACAGCATAGGCAAACAGGCCGCAGAGAATGGCCGGTACCCCCGTGAGCACATTGCAGGAAAACTTAACCAGATAAGCCAAGCGGGTGCCGCGACCGAATTCAGACAAGTACACTGCCGCCAAGATGCCGAAGGGAAAGCTCAAAGCCGCCCCCGTAGCCAGCACCATTAAACTGCCGACAATTGCGTGACCAAAGCCCCCTTCCGCCAGGCCAGGGGCGGGGTAGCGGGTCTGGGTGAGGACATCCCAATTTATCCGCTGGATGCCTTCCTTGCCCACATCCCACAGCACCCAAGATAGGGAAGCTATGATCACCGCCACAAAGAGGCCACTCAGCAGGGTTAGGACAATGCCTGTGTAATTGCGGACAGGGGCAATGGCGGCACGAGTAATGTCGATGTCAACCTTCTCAGGGGCAAGCTGTGCTGAGTCGGACATGATAACAGTGCTCCTTCATCTTCTTTCTGCTTCCGAAGTTACTGCTCCAAGTTTTGAAACTTGCGAATAATGATCTCGGCAACGATGTTGACCAATAACGTCAGCACCATCAGCACCACGCCGGCATACATGAGAGCCGAAACCTGCAAGCGTCCTGCCTCCCCAAACTGAGAAGCAATCAAGGCGGTAATGGTGGATCCCGGCTGCATTAGGGAGATATTGATGCGGTTGGCGTTGCCGGAAAGCATGGCCGCTACCATGGTCTCTCCCAGGGCCCGCCCCAGCGCCAGCATGATCGAGCTGACGATACCCGACAGGCCGGCAGGGATCATCACCGTTAAGAGGGTCTCCCAGCGGGTTGCCCCCAGAGCCAAAGCCCCCTCTTTTAGGCTGCGTGGCAGAGATTCAAAGGTACTGCGGGTAATGGAGATGATGATGGGAGAGATCATGATCCCCAGCACCATAGCCACTATCAACAAGCTGGGCCCCCGCGGAGCCGGGCCACTCAAGAAAGGGATCCAACCCAGCGTCTGGTTAATGGCTCGAAAGATGGGCCGCACTGCTGGAATCAGCACAAAGATCCCCCACAGCCCCAGCACCACACTGGGAGTGGCCACGATCAGCTCAATGGCAAAACCAATCGGCGCCGTTACCCACTTGGGAGCAAAGCCTTCCGTCAGGAAGATGGCTGTGCCAATGCCCAGAGGAATGGCAAAAATCAAAGCCACCAGAGAGGTCACCAGACTGCCATAAATCTGCGGCAGCACCCCGTAGATGTTTTCCACCGGGTTCCAGCGGGCAGTAACCAGGAAGCCCAAGCCAAACTGCTGGATCGCCGGCAGAGCCGCTTCGGTGGTTTGAAGAATCAACCAGATGAGAATAATGCCGGCAAACCCTGCCAAGGCCAGCGTCAGGCGGACAAAACCCACATCAACAGCCCGGGACGGGCTTGCCTTTTTCTCAATGTCAACATCTATATCCGGGTTTGGTGGTGAACCATAACCCGTAGCCGCTGAAGTCATAGCCTCTCTCCCATGATCATCTTCGGTTCAAAATCTTTCCTAAAAATCCCACCGTGCAAGGTAAGCCCAGCAGCCGACCGAGAAAGCCTCATCTGCCTCCTCAGCCGGCCACCAGCTCCACTCTAGTGGAGTTCAGGCTGCACCCCGGTCATCGCACCGCATTGGGGTTAACGGTAATGGCATCCAGCTCGGCAAAGATCCGTTGGATAGCCGCCTCAGGCATGGGGATGTAGTCCAGCTCGCGGGTAATGGCCTGACCTTCCGGCCCCTGGGTCCATTTCAGAGTCTCCACCAGCTTGGTCAGCTTCTGCTGATCGGGATACTCGCGGTACAGCATCACCCAGAACAAGCCCACGATTGGGTAGTCATTTGGCCCTTCAGGGTCGGGCACCAACAGCGCAAAGTCATCAGGAATGGGAGCATCCAGCGCCGAGGTAGCTGCCTCGGTGGAGAACTCAACAATGTTGCCCGCTTTGTTTTCCAAGCGAGCAGTGGCCATCTTTTCCAGCTTGGCATAGGACTGGTTCACGTAGCCAATTGCCCCTGGCTCCTGCTTGATGGTGGCGGCTACGCCCTCATTCCCTTGGGCTCCAATGCCAACAGGCCACTCGACAGAAGTACCAGCACCGGCTGTCCAATTAGGGCAGACAGTTCTGATGTGGTTGGTGAACACAAAGGTAGTCCCAGAACCATCAGAGCGGTGTACCCAGGTGATGTCCAGGGGTGGCAGCTTGTTTGCTATACCTGGGTTCTCGGCCTTGATGCGAATGTCGTCCCAGCGAGTGATCTCGCCGGTCACGATGCCGCAGTAGGTTTTCCGCTTCAGGATGAGCTCTCCGTCTTCAATGCCGGGCAGGTTATAGGCAAACTCGATGGCCCCTCCCGCCAGAGGCAACTGTAGGGGATCATAGCCGTATTTAGCTCGGAAGCTTTCCAGGCGAGCACCGGAGAAAGGCGCCTCGGAAGCGCCGAAGTCCACAGTGCCATTGATCACCTGCTCTAGGCCAGCACCACTACCGACAGACTGATAGCTGACTTGCACAGTGGGGTCTACGGTGCGGTTGTAGGCGTCAAACCAACGTTGCAGCAAAGGAGCCGCAAAGGTCGCGCCCGCCCCGGAGATTTGCACGGTTTGGGCTTGAGCCGAGGTCGCTGTTAGAAATCCTACTGTTAGAGCGGTGAGGGAGAAAGCAGAAAGCAGGGTTCGCATAGGTAATATCTGTGGCAAATCAACATCTTCAACCCTATAACCTCAAAGTTAACGGAGGGATATCTAAAGGTTAACTTTGGGTTAAGTCAAGAGAAAAATCGATATTTTTGAGTGTGCTGGCTCGTTTCCAAACCTCGATTTTCCATCTGGTGGTTTTGGCCAGTTTGGATTTCAGCAAAATCAGGATCCTGGAGCCCAGGATCCGCGAAAAGGCTTATACTGCTGAACTTCTATCTCATTTGACAACCAATCAAACGGACACAACTTGAATAAGAGCTAAGCTTAGACGGCTGCAAAAAAACTCGATCCAGATCCAAGATGTGTAAAATTTGAGACAAAGATGTTGCTCACCTCTCGGCAAGCTTGGACATGATTTCAGCAGGGCGGGAAAAGCCCCGCCCAGAGATTCTTTCGGCTTTTGGCAGAGAGAATTGGTTAGAAGATAGACTCCAACCTTCTAGACGTGGGGCAGCTCTACATGTTCCCCGAGCAGAGAAAGATCTGGGCTCTAAGCTGGGATCCGCCCGCCCCCCATGAGGTACAGCAGGGCCATGCGCACCGCCACGCCGTGGGTGACCTGCTGCTCAATCAGGTTCAAGCCGGGATCCTCCATCACCTCGGAGCTGAGTTCCACACCGCGATTGACCGGGCCGGGGTGCAGAAGCTTGACATCCGGGTGGCACAGGCGCAGTCGTTGCCGCGTGAGGCCGAAGAAGTGATGGTACTCCTGCAAGCTGGGGAGAAGGAACTCGCCCATGCGCTCCTGCTGCAGGCGTAGGGTGATAACAAAACGCGACCCTTCGAGGGCAGGCTCTAGCTGCCAATGGACAGGGAGCGTATGGCCGGGTACAAACTGGGCAAAATCCTTGGGCAACAGGGTGGGAGGGCCGGCTAAGTGAACCTCAGCTCCGGCGGCCACCAGGGCGTAGATATCGGAGCGGGCCACTCGCGAGTGGAGAATATCGCCGACAATGGCGATTTTGATCCCTTGCAGCAACTCCAGACGGGGACGCCGGGGATCCAGATGGCTGCAGAGGGTAAACAAATCCAGCAGGCCTTGAGTGGGATGTTCGTGCAGTCCATCCCCAGCATTGAGAACGCCCACAGGGGATCCGCGGCGGTCGATCTCGGCAGCTAATTGTTGGGGCACTCCTGCCTGGGCATGGCGAACGATTAAGAGATCGGATCCCATGGCCAGAAAGGTGCGGGCCGTATCCAAGAGCGTCTCCCCTTTGCTCAAGGAAGAAGTGCCAGGGGAAAAGTTGAGCACATCGGCCGAAAGGCGCTTGGCCGCCAGCTCAAAACTGGTACGGGTGCGGGTGGAAGGCTCGAAGAACAGCGTCACCACCACCTTCCCCTGCAAGGTGGGCACCTTGGGCAACCGCCGCGTCAACACCTCCTGGAAGCTGGCAGCGGTTTGCAAAACGATTTGATATTCTTCGGGGGTAAAGTCCGCCAAGCCCAGGACATGTTGCCGCTGCCAAGCCATAGGGGATCCTCAAATGCCCAGGCGGGCAAAGATCTCGTCCAAATGGGTTAGGTGGCGCCGCGGATCAAAACAAGCCTGCAGTTCTGCCTCGCTCAGGTGGGCCATCACTCGGGGATCCGCCAGCAGATTGGCGCGGAAATCCCCGCCGGGCTGGTTCCAGGCGCGGTGAGCATTTTCCTGCACCAGGCGGTAAGCTTCCTCCCGGCTCAAGCCCTTCTCCACCAAGGCTAGAAGCACCTGCTGGCTGAAGATGACGCCGCCATAGATGTTGAGGTTGCGCTCCATGTTGCCGGTGTGAACCTGCAGGTGGCGCACCAGGTCGGCCATGTTCACCAGCAGGTAGTGGCAGAGAATGGAGGCATCGGGCAGGATAACCCGCTCCACCGAGCTGTGGGAGATGTCCCGCTCATGCCAAAGGGGGATGTTTTCCAGAGCCGGAAGGGTATACCCCCGCAGGAGGCGGGAAATCCCGGTTAGCTGTTCAGATTTGATGGGGTTGCGCTTGTGGGGCATGGCAGAGGATCCCTTTTGGCCGGGGGCAAAGTATTCTTCCACCTCCAGCACGTCCGTCCGCTGCAGATTGCGGATCTCGGTAGCAAAGCGCTCCAGCGAAGAGCCAATCAAAGCCAAGGTTTGCACGTATTCAGCGTGGCGATCCCGCGAGATTACCTGTGTCGAGGCTGTATCGGGCTTCAGGCCCAGGCGAGCGCAGGCCAACTGCTCCACCTGGGGAGGCACGTTGGCGTAGGTGCCCACGGCGCCAGAGATCTTGCCCACCGCCACCACTTCCCGCAGGCGAGCTAGGCGCTCTTGGTGGCGCAGGCACTCGGCCAGCCACCCTGCCAGCTTAAAGCCAAAGGTAATCGGCTCGGCGTGAACACCGTGGGTGCGGCCGATCATGAGGGTGTAGCGGTGCTGCCGAGCTTGGTCGCGGATAGCAGCGATGAGGTCGGCCAGGCGAGCTTGCAAGATCTCCACCGAGGCCACAAGCTGCAGGGCCAGGGCCGTATCCAACACATCCGAGCTGGTCAGGCCCAGGTGGATGTAGCGCCCTGCCTCGCCCACGTGCTCGTTGAGGTTGGTTAAGAAGGCAATAACATCGTGCTTCACTTCCGCCTCAATTTCCAAAACCCGCGCCGGGTCAAAGGCGGCTTTGGCTCTGATCTCCTGCAGGGCTTCTTGCGGGATCCGCCCCAGCTCCGCTTGCGCCTCACAGACGGCCAGCTCAACTTGCAGCCAGGTCTGGAGCTTGTGGGCAGTGGACCAAATCTGGCCCATTTCGGGCAGAGTGTAGCGCTCGATCAAGGTGCCTTTTCCGTCGGTACAGTAGGATGAGCTAGGCTATTTTAGCCTTTGGCGTCCCCCCTCGAGGAAAAGCCGCTGGGGGATCCCTGCGGGCTTGGCTTGCGGTGTCGAAGGAGCAGCAAGGAGTTTGCAGATGACCGTCGGAGCTGTGCCAACTCAGGGAAAAAGAGCTTGGACAGCCGAAGAATTCATGGCGTTGTCCAGGGAGGGACATCGCTACGAGATTGTTGATGGGAAGCCAATTGATATGGGAAGCGCGGGGGCACTCCATGGTTATGTCTGCAGCCTCCTATTGGCAGCTTTGACCCCCTACGTTTTGTCCAACAAGCTGGGGATCGTTCTAGATTCCAGCACTGCTTTTAAGATGAAGAGTGGAAATTGGCGCTCCCCTGACATCTCTTTTTTTGCTAAAGAACGCTTGCAGGGCATGGCTGAACTGCCCACAGGATTTTTGGAAGGCGCTCCAGATCTGGCTGTTGAAGTGCTTTCCCCCCGCAATACGGTTGAAGAAATTCATGACAAGCTGGTGGAGTACTTTGAAAATGGCAGCCGCCTGGTTTGGCTGGTTCACCCCAGCGAGCACTACGTCCTGGTGTATCGCAGCTCTCAAGAGCCTGACCGCCTCCTGAAATCGGTTGATCTTCTAGAAGGTGAAGAGGTTATTCCAGGATTTGCCCTGCCGGTGGCTCATCTATTCCAGAAGCTTTCCTTGTAACATCCCCCCGCCCTCACTCTAGCCAATAGAGCTTGGGCCTCCCAACCTTGCCATTGGGCATTCCTGCCCCGCGTCACAGAACGACTTGGCAGAGGAGTCGGTATCTCGACCCTGACTTTCCCGCCAGAGCGCGGAACTTGTAGCTCCCCGCACCCCTTGCAAGTTAAGTGCAGGGGGTTGCCCCTCTCGCCGACGGTCTATATTGAACTAGTTCGGGATCCGAAGAGGACGTCATTAGCGGTGCGGAGCACAATCAAGTGTCGATGGGGAAGGATAGCTCTGATAGGTTTCTTGGCAGCATTCCTCGCTCCTGCCCCTGCCATCTCTTTGCCTGCCTTCCCACCTCCTCCTGAGAAGACCTCGGCCCCAAACACCGCTTCCGAGTTCAACTGGCAGGGATCCCTCAAGTTGCTGCGGGGGGATCCCGTAGCTGCCCTGGCGGATCTGGATCGGGCGGTGCAGTTGGATCCCACCTATGCGCCGGCCTATGTGAACCGCAGCTACGTCTACAACCAGTTGCGCCAGCCGGAAGAAGCTCTGGCCGATGCGGAGCGGGCCATTCAGTTGAATGCAGGGATCCCAGAAGCCTACTTCAGCCGCGGCGTGGCCCACCTGCAACTGGGGGATCGAGAAGCGGCGATGGCCGACTTTCGCCAGGCGTTGGCTCTCTTCTCCAAGAGTGGCAACTTTGCCGACCGAACCATCACGCAACAACTGCTGCGCCAGTTGGGGGTGGATTAGCCTTGAGTCTTTAGAGACTTGCGTTCTCCCAACCACTCTGATAAGGAAACTTCCTGAGCTTGCAGCCCAAAGACCTGACAAAAGGACTTCACCACCACCGGGGCCACTGCCGCCATCGTTACTCGGGGACAAAACTGAACCAGGGATCCCACAGGTCGGCCGGGGATCCCACAGGGCACAATCGCCTCAAAGGCCGACAGATCGGGGCAGACATTCAAGGCAAAGCCATGGTAGGTCACCCAGCGGGAAACCTTGATGCCGATGGCCGCCACTTTGCGGCCCTGCACCCAAACTCCTGTCAAGCCAGGGATCCGCTCCCCCTGTAGGCCGAAGTGGGCCAAGGTCTGGATGACCACCTCTTCTAGCTGGCGTAGGTACTCGTGGAGATCTGGGCGGTGGCGCTTTAGGTTCAGCATCGCATAGCCCACCCACTGCCCCGGCCCATGGTAGGTCACTTCGCCGCCGCGCTCCACCCGCAGGATTTCCGGCTCTTGTTCAGAAGGAGATTCCGGGTGGATAGCCGGGGATCCTATCGGCTGAGAAAGGCTCTTGAGAAACTTGGGATCGGCTCCTGCCCCCAAGGTGTAAACCGCAGGATGGGTGAGCAGCAGTAATCCGTCCGGCAACTGGGGATCCCGGATCATATGGGCCAGTCTTGCCTGCTGCCAAGCCCAGGCAGTGCGGTAGGGCACTTCACCCGGCAGGTGAACCTGCAGAAGCGGCAGTTGCACGGGGGATCCAGAAAAGTTCACCTAGCTTACAGGTTTAGTTAACCTGCGCCCGCAACCGCTCCAACAGGGCCCGCGGCTGCAACAGCCCCTCAATGCGGTCAATCGGCTTCCCATCTTTGAAGAGGATCAGCGTTGGCACCGCTTGAATGCCCCAGCGAGCAGCGATGGTTGGGTACTTTTCGGTGTCAACCTTCACAAAAGTAACCGCATCCCCCACCTGAGGTTTTACCTGCTCCAACACTTGCGCCATAACCTGACAAGGGCCGCACCAGGAAGCATAAAAATCCACCAGGATCGGGGTTTTGGATCCCTGAATCATGTCGGCAAAACTTTTGAATTGCTGTTTGTGCGCCATAGGAAACTCCAAGGGTGTTCTGAAAAGCCTGAGATGAAATCTATTTGTAAGCTAACTGTTTGAGATTAAAAATTGGTGTGGAGATCTCGCCGCAGCCTGCTTCGGTTTCCCGGTAGGATGGCTAGGGTTTGGGGGAAGAGCTAGAGCGTACCTGTAGTCTAGGGTGTTGTGGTGGACAAAGGGGCAGACTTTAGCAGGGTTTAAGGACTTGGAGGAGTGGGATCCCGATGGCAACAAGCAGCAGCATGGTGAATCGTGGCGTGTTGGCCACAGTGCTGGCCGGGGTAGGACTCAGCCTATGGGGGGCTTGGCGTTGGCTGTGGGATCCCTGGGGCTGGGCTCAGGTAGTGGCCGGGTTGCTGCTGAGTTTGGGCAGCTTGCTCTACTGGCTCAAGACCCGCCCCGCCGATCACCTGGTGGTGGAGCCCCAAGGCTGGCGCATCAGCCGCCACACCCCCGAGCACTGGGTCATTCAAGCGGAGTTTGTGGCTCGCAACCTCAACCCCCTTTTGGAAGTCACCTTGGCCCAGGTGGAGCCGCGACTGCATTTGCTCAGCGCCGGATCCCTAGAAGGCATTGACACCCGCCTACGCCTGCGCTCTCGCCATCCGGATCTTCCCCCCCGGCAAGACAACTACTGGCAGGCTTATATCCTCACCCCCCAGAGCCAGACTGGCCTAGAAGTCGAGATCGAGCTGAAGGGGAAAGGGCTAGCGGATCTGCGCTCGGCCTGGCTCCAGCTGGACTACATTCAGTACGGGCGGCAGCGGCGCACCCTCAAGACCAGCCATCTCATCCTGCCGTTGCAGGAGGTGGAGCCCTTGCCAGAGCTGAACTGGCAGCAGCAGGGATCCCTCCTTTGGGCCGCCGTTCCCACCCATCTGCTGACCCCCAGCGATGACTTGGCCGAGGTGCTACGGCGGTATGTAGGCCCTCACATCCAGCCCGGCGATATGGTGGCCATCTCGGAAAGCGCCGTGGCTATTGTCCAGGGCAACTTCCGCCATCCCCTGCAGGTGCAGCCCGGCTGGCTGGCCCGCACCCTGTGCTACTTCTTCCCCTCCAAGACCAGTCTTTCAAGCTGCTACGGGATGCAGACTTTGATCGACTGCTCCGGGGCCTGGCGGGTGGTGTGGGCTTTTGTGGTGGGATCCCTGGCCAAACTGCTGGGGATCCCGGGGGTCTTTTATGCCCTGGCGGGGGAGCAGGCCGATCTCATCGACGACGTTACTGGCACCCTGCCTCCCTATGACCAGTTCATCGTGCTGGGGCCGCGGGATCCGGCCAAGTTGGTGGGGGATCTGCATCGGCAGACGGGCTACGAAGTGGCCATCGTGGATGCCAACGATCTGGGGCAGGTCAAGATCCTGGCAGCCAGCCCCGGCGTAGAGCGGGAGCTGGTGGAGCAAGCCCTGGGCAAGAACCCCGCCGGCAATGCCGCTGAACAAACCCCCCTTGTGCTGATCAGGAAGATGACACCTGACTGAGGCTCTGCTGGGATCCGAGGGCTTGCATCGCCTGGTGAGTGGAGAGGAAGAAGCGCTCAGCGCCCACTTTCTCCACAAACCCAGCCTTTTGGAGGCGATCCATTACCGGCCCCTTCACCTCGGCCATGGCAAAGCCCACCCCTGCCTGCTGCAAACGTTCCACCAACTGGGTCAGCACTTCCAAAGCGCTGCCGTCGATGAAGTTGATGGCGCTGGCAACGAGCAGCACCTGCTCCACTGTGGGTCGCGCCGCCACCTCTCGCAGCAGATACTCCTGCAAGTAGGCTGCGTTGGCAAAAAACAGGCTCTCGTCCACCCGCACTGCCAAGATACGGGGATCGGTAATCACCTCATGGCGCTGCACGTTGCGGTAGTGCTCCGTACCGGGCACCTGACCCACGATGGCAATGTGAGGACGGCTAGCCCGCCAAAGAAAGAGCAGGATGGAGACTAACACCCCTATTCCGATCCCCTGCTCCACTCCGATCCCCAGCACACTGGCAAAGGTTACCAACCAAACCAGGGCATCGCCACGGTCGTAGCGCCAGCTTTGCAGCAGGGGGTGAAAATCCACCAGGGCCAGCACCGCCACCAGAACAATGGCCGCCAGGGTGGTCTGGGGCAAGAAGGTGAACAGGGGCATCAGCCAGATGACCGTCAAAGCCACCAACAGGCCGGTGATTAGGGAGGCCAGGCCACTGTTGGCGCCTGCTTGAAAGTTCACCACCGACCGGCTGATGCCTCCCGTTACCGGATAGCCGCCACTGCAGGCTGCTGCCAAGTTGGCTGCCCCCAAAGCCACCAGATCTTGGTTGGGATCCACCTTCTGCCGCCGCTGGCTGGCCAAGGACTGCCCCACGGCATAGCTCTCCGTGAAGCCCACCAAGCTAATGGCCAAGGCGGTGGGCAGAAGCGCTGTCCACTGTCCCCAGCTCAACGAGGGAAAGCCCAAGGGGGGCAACCCGGAAGGAATGGAGCCAACAACGGATACCCCTGCCCTCTCCGAGAGGTTTAGGCCCCAGACCAACAGGCTGGTCACGAGCACAGCCGCTAGCGGTGCCCCCTTGGTCAAAATCAAGGCCCAACCTGGAGGCACACCCCAACGCCGCAGTTGGTGGGGCAACTTTCGCTGAGCGTACACCAGCAGGGATACGGCCAGCAGCCCCAAGCCAAAGGTTGCCCAGTTCACCTTGTCCAGGCTTTGCCACAGCCGCTGCACCAACAGCAAGAAGGACTCCGTATTGGCGATCTTGACCCCCAGGAGGTGGCGGAGCTGGCTGAAGCCGATGATCAAGGCTGCCGCGCTGCCAAAGGCAGTCACCACTGCATGGCTGAGAAAGTTAGCCAAAAATCCCAGCCGCAGCAGTCCCATAGCCCCCTGGATCAGAGCCACCTCCAGAGCCAAGCCCAAAGCCAACTGCCCGTACTCCGGGCTGCCCGGCAAGGACTCCGTCCCGCTGACGCGACCGGCCAGGGGCTCCAACCCCGCCGCCACCAAGAGGGAGATGATGGCCACCGGCCCCACCGCCAAGGCGCGGCTGGATCCCAGTAGTCCATAGACGATCACCGGCAAAATGCTGGCGTACAGGCCCACTTGGGGGGGCAACCCGGCCAACAGGGCATAGGCCATGCTCTGAGGCACCAGCAGAATAGCCACCACAAGGCCGGCGATCAGATCTCCCGGCAAATCTGATCGTTGATAGTGGAAGACCCAAAGGGACTCCTTAGCAAAGGGCAGGTACCGCGCCAGGATCCCTTGCCCCCCAGAGGAAGTAGAAGGGATCCCGTTCATAGAGACTGACCTCGGTTCCAGGGCATGCGAGCCAAGAGCAGAGCCATGCCACAGGTGTTGGTTACACCCGCAAACACCAGCCCAGCGCCCACAAAGCCACTCAGCAGCAGCCACCAGGAGTTGACAAAGGCCCCCAGAAGGGTTCCGGTGAGCACCAGGGATCCCGCCGCAATCTGCACCTGCCGCATGATGGAGATGGGCGCATTTTGGGTGCGGGTAACAGGCAGCTTAGCCGCTTTCCAAGCCTCGATCCCTCCCTTGAGGCTAATGACCTCCGGCCAACCGCGGTCTAGCAACTGGCAACTGGCCCGAATGGAGCGGCTGCCCATGCGGCAGTGCAACACCACCGGCTTCTCTGGCGTGGAAGCAGGCACTTTGGCCGGGTCAAAGGTAGATAGGGGCATGTTGATGGCCCCCGGGATCCGCTCATCGGCATATTCTCCCGGCTCCCGCACATCAATGAGCTGGACTCGCCCCTGATCCAGCCACTGTTTTAAGGTCAGGGCATCGATCTCCTTGAGACGGGGATCCCGTTCTTGCGAAGCGGAAGGGATAGGGTTTTGTTGGGTTACGGT
Organism: Synechococcus sp. R55.3; assembly: GCF_047461975.1. NCBI lineage: Bacteria > Bacillati > Cyanobacteriota > Cyanophyceae > Synechococcales > Synechococcaceae > Synechococcus > Synechococcus sp. R55.3. Next base: position 24,803 of record NZ_JANSIG010000012.1, read on the forward strand.
CATGGTTGTCTCCTTGCTTCTAGCGTTGTCTAAAATGCAAAATGCAGCGATTTTTGGGATTAATCCCCCTCCTCAAGCAAATGACTGGGCTCACCGGGGTAAAACCGGCTATCCAGGATTTGCTCTGAGGAATAAGGGCAGGTTTTGGGGAAAATCTTTCTGGGCAGCTTGGTCTCCTCCAGGGCCAGCTTCAGCGCTCCCAAGTAAGACTTGGAGATGGCCTCTGGCAAATAGGGCTTGAGACTTGGGCTTTCTTCAAGAAGCTCCAGAACTTCCTGCCGCTGCAGCTGGAGGGTGAGGAGCCAGCTTGCGGATCTCCCCTCTGGCTGGTACTCCCACTTGAGGAGATGCCCAACCAAAACTGCAAGTCGGTTTCGCAGTTCCTGCCGCTGTTGCCTGCCCAACGATTCAATCTCCTCGACTAAATTGGGCAGATCCAGCTTCTCCCAGGCCCGATCCCGCAGAAATTGAGCTTGTTGCTGGATCCAAGCATAGAAATCGCTCTCATAGAGACTTTCTCGATCCACGCTCAAACTCTCCATTTCTGGCAAGCCAATTGAGAGAAGGTTACCCAGAGCAGCGGGCCCTCACCATCGGAGTTTCACATGGGCTCCCCAGCCGGCGGGGGCTTACCCTGCACCTCGCTGCCCAGAAGGAATTAAACCGCTGCTGCCACTTGGCCGCACTGCTCGTTGGCCGGCACCGCTTCCTGGATCTTCTTCGGCTGGGGCAGGTTGAGGCTGTTCATCAGGGCAATAAAGCTCTCACGGGAACGCAGGTTGCCCGTTTCCGGATCCACAAAGCGCGGGTTCCAGCGCTTCTCCTCGCCAATGGTGGAGACGGTGTGCCCGCGATAGTCGTGGCCAGGATAGACCAGCGTCTCATCGGGCAGCGTAAACAAGTGCTGGGTAACATGGTCGTACATCAGGCCGGGATCCCCACTTTGGAAGTCGGTGCGGCCACAGCCGCGAATCAACAGGGCATCTCCGGTAAGGACGCGATCCCCATTCACGCGGTAGGTCATGTGGCTGTCGGTGTGGCCCAGGGTAGCGATGGCTTCAATGACGACGGATCCCACTTGCAGCGTTTCCCCATGACCGATGAAACGATCTGCACATTGAGCCTTGGCCTGTACTGGCACCACCCCTTGGCAACCGGTCAGTTCCCGCAGCTTCCCGGTTCCCGTGATGTGATCGGCGTGAACGTGGGTTTCCAGGCAGTACTTCAAGGTTAGACCCAATTCCCGAATCAGCTTCAAATCCCGCTCCACCTGCTCCAGTACCGGATCCACCAGCGCGGCCTCGCGAGTTGCCGGATCCGCGATTAAATAGGTGTAGGTGCTTGTTTCTGCGTCGAACAGTTGGCGAAATAGCATAGTGCCCTCCTGTCTGGTATCGAAAGCCCGACGTGAACTTGGACTTTCTAGGAACACTATATAACTATCTAGTGTTAAAATCAAGTTGACGAACGGCGCAAGCAGGTTTGTTGATTGGGGAAAAGCCGGTGAGCAGAGCGGATGTGAATGAGTGTCGCACGATCCTGACGCCGCAGGTTCTCAACAGCGTGGCGGAGTACTTCAAGGTTTTGGCGGAACCCAGCCGCCTGCAGATCCTGTGTCAGTTGCGCTCTGGGCCGAAGAATGTAACCCAGATTCTGGAAGCCACCGGCATGGGCCAGGCCAATGTTTCCAAGCACCTGAAAATCTTGGCGCAGGCAGGGATCGTCAGCCGTCAGCCCAAGGGGGTGAGTGTTTATTACCAAATTGCGGATCCCATGTGCTTTGAGCTGTGTGAAGTGGTATGTCGGCAGTTGGTGAGTCGGCTACAACAGCAAGCCCGCCAACTGGAGCCGCTGGCAGCCATTCACCCAGGTCAACCGAGCTGAGGCGGAAAGGGTTCTCAAGTAGGTTGGGATTTCGCGAGCACCCGAAGGTTATTCCAGCCCCAGCCGCCGACGAAAGTAAGGGATGGTCTGTTGCAGCCCAACCTGCAAAGGGATCCGAGGTTCCCACCCCAAGAGGGCACGGGCTTTGCGAATGTCGGGCCGCCGCTGCTTGGGATCATCTGTTGGCAGGGGCCGGTAAACAACAGGAGAAGGGCTGCCCGTGAGCGCAAGGATCTGCCGGGCCAGCTCCAGGATGGTGAACTCCTCGGGGTTGCCCAAGTTAAAGGGGCCAGGGTAGGGGCTGTTCATCAGCCGGATCAAGCCCTCTACCAAGTCGGAGATGTAGCAAAAGCTGCGGGTCTGGGATCCATCCCCATAAACTGTTAAGGGATCCCCGCGTAGGGCCTGGACGATGAAGTTGCTCACCACGCGGCCATCGTCCTCCCGCATGGCAGGGCCGTAGGTGTTGAAGATGCGGGCTACCCGGATCTCCGTTTGGTATTGCCGCTGCCAGTCGAAGGTGAGGGTTTCTGCCAAGCGCTTGGATTCGTCGTAGCAGGCCCGCGGGCCAATGGGGTTGACGTGGCCCCAGTAGTCTTCCGGTTGGGGATGCACCTGGGGATCCCCGTACACTTCTGAGGTGGAGGCCAGCAGGAACCTAGCCCCTGTTTTCTGGGCCAGTTGCAGCAGGTGATAGGTGCCCCAGACGCTGGTGCGGATGGTGCGGATGGGATCCGCTTGGTAGTGGGGGGGGGAAGCGGGGCAGGCCAGGTGGTAGATCTGCTGGATCCCGGCCTCTTCCAAAGCGGGCGGCAAGGGATCCGCCACGTCGTGCCAGATGAGCTGAAAGGCGGGGTTGTCCAGATGGGCCTGGACATTGAGCTGCCGGCCTGTGGAGCCATTGTCCAGGCAAATGACCCAGTGGCCTTCTTGCAGAAGGCGGGTTACCAAGTGGGATCCAATAAATCCCAGGCCACCTGTAACCAAGATTTTCATGAATTCCCCTTGTTTCTCAGCGCCTACCAGCCCACTCCGATGAGGGTTATGCCCGCCTGCTGCACCGCCTCCCGATCCAGACAGTTACGGCCATCGATGAGCAAGGGCCGCCGCATGAGCTCTGCAATCCGTCGGTAATCCAGTGACAAGAACTCCGGCCACTCCGTCACCAGCACCAGGGCATCGCAATCTTGGGCCAGGCGAAACACATCCGTTTCCACCACCACATGGGCCAACCCCTCCCGCATCCCTGAAGCGGACACAACGGGATCATACGCCTTCACCTTTGCCCCAAGGCGGTGGAGCTGCTCGATTAAGGTCAGGGAAGGGGCATCCCGCAGGTCGTCGGTGTGGGGTTTAAACGTCAGACCCAGTAGGCCAATGGTTTTTCCCTTGAGCACCTTGAGGGCTTGCTGCAGCTTTTCCACCAAACGTTGCCGCTGTTCTCGGTTGACCTCCACCGTGGCCCGCAACAGCTTGGCCTCATAGCCGTAGTCAGCAGCGGTTTGAATGAGAGCCGCCAGATCTTTGGGGAAGCAGCTTCCGCCCCACCCTATGCCGGCGTTGAGAAAGGCGCGGCCAATGCGCCTATCTAGGCCGATCCCTTCCGCCACCTGGGTTATGTCGGCACCGGTGCGCTCGCAGATGTTGGCCATTTCGTTGATAAAGCTAATCTTGGTGGCCAGGAAGGCGTTGGCGGCATACTTGATCATCTCGGCAGAGGCCAGGTCGGTGACCAGCAAAGGCACGGGATCCCCGCCCAGACCCTGCTGGCGACTGAGGATGGGTTTGTAAAGCTGCCGCATGATCTCAATGGCGTGGGGGCTGTTAGAGCCAATCACGATCCGATCCGGGTAGAAGGTATCTTGGATGGCGCTGCCTTCCCGCAGAAACTCGGGGTTGCTCACCACGTCAAACTGCGGCGTCCAAGGGGAGAGCTCTAAGGTGAGAGATCTGGCCTCAGGATCCCTCCCCACTTCCCGGCTGCTCAGCCGCTGCTTGGCAGCTTCAGCGGCCCCGTCCAGAATGAGCATGCGCACCCAGTCGCCGGAGCCAATGGGCACGGTGGATTTGTTGACAATGACTCGGTAGCGCTCGTCCAGGTGCTGGCCAATTTCCCGCGCCACCGCTTCCACATAGCGCAGATCCGGCTCCCCGCTGGGCAGAGCGGGGGTGCCCACGGCAATAAACACCACCTCGCTGGCCCGGATCCCAAGGCCCAGATCGGTGGTAAAGTGCAGCCGACCTGCCCCAGTTTCCTCCCGCACCAGCTCCTCTAGGCCGGGCTCGTAGATAGGCAGGCGACCCCGCTGCAGCCCTTCAATCTTAGCGGGGTTGTTGTCCACACAGATAACGCTATTCCCCAGGTGAGCCAGGCAGGCTCCTGTAACCAGGCCCACGTATCCAGCCCCTACTACGGCAACGTGCATACTCAGCGTTTGCTCCCGAACGGATGGCCCCCATGCCCCCGCAGCTCACCGTTAGGATACCCCACTCCCCTGGGATCCCTTACCCCCATTGAGGTCGGTGGCAGAATAAAGCAGGACATCTGCGGATCCCCGCTCGAGCTGCAGTGAGCTTTCTGGATTCTGCTGCCATAGCCAGCCGCCGCCAGCGCCAAGTGCAGAGGGTGCTGTACGTCACGCTGGGACTGAATGTTCTGGTGTTTTTGATTAAGTTCACCCTGGGGCTGACGACGGGATCCCTGAGCCTCATTGCCGATGCCCTACACAGCTCCACCGACAGCGCCAGCAACATTTTGGGCTTGGTGGCCGTGCGCTTTTCTTCGCCAGAGCCCGATGACGACCATCCCTACGGCCATCGCAAGTTTGAAGCCATTGGAGCGCTGGGGATCGCCGCCTTTTTGGGGATGGCCAGCCTGGAGATCCTGCGCACAGCCGTGGAGCGGTTTTGGGAGCCCCAGCCCCACCTGCAGATCGATGAGCTGACCTTGGGGATGATGGTGGGCGTGCTGGGCATTAATGTCTTTGTCACCCTCTACGAGCACCGCTGGGGCAAAGCTCTGTCCAGCTCGCTGCTGTTGGCCGATGCGCGCCATACCCTCAGCGACGTTGGGGTGACGCTGACGGTGTTGCTGGGGTTGGCCGGCATGCATTATTGGGGGATCCCTTGGTTGGATCAAGCCCTGGCTTTGCCGGTGGCGCTGCTGGTGCTCCGAAGCGGCTGGGAAGTGCTGCAGGAGAATCTTCCCTACCTCACCGACCGGGTGGCGATCCCCTCTGAGGCCCTGCGGGATCTGATCCTGAGCGTGCCAGGCGTGCTCGACTGCCATGACATCACTTCCCGCGGGATCCCAGGGGAAATGGTCTTTATCGAGATGCACCTGGTGGTGGAGCCACAGGACATTGAGTCCGCCCACCGCCTCACTGAGGAAGTCGAACACCTCCTGCAAGGGCGCTACGGGCCGGCGCGGATCCTCATCCACCTGGAGCCCCGCTCCCATATCGAACAACCCTAGCGAGAGCTTGCCACCTGCCAACAGATAGCCTAGCCAAACCTCAGGGATCCTGATGTTTCCAAAAGAACACCAAAACGGTATCAACGCCTCTGCGAGCGTCCCTCAAAATCTCGGAAAAGCCCATTCTTTCGTCGGATCCCTCGACGCCTTGTGCCACAAGGCTTTCCGGCCCCAAAACCCCCTCGCCGAAACTCTTTTTGCCCCCTTTTTTCCGGATCCCTCGCAAATGGGTCTTGCATCCCTTGCCCTGCTTGGCTTTAATAGGGGTGGGGGTTCCCCCTTCGGGGGGATCCCTAGAAATTGGAAAGCTATGATTGCAGATCGGGAAGTTAGAATTATACCTCGGGGTTCCCCCTTCGGGGGGATCCCTAGAAATTGGAAAGCGTCTAGTACGGGAGAATAGCATAGTCGTGCTTGAAGGTTCCCCCTTCGGGGGGATCCCTAGAAATTGGAAAGACCAAGTGAGACAGCTGAACCAGTTGCTCTAGTTCAACAGTTCCCCCTTCGGGGGGATCCCTAGAAATTGGAAAGGTAAGCATAGCGATAGATAATCATACAATCCTCCTTAGGGTTCCCCCTTCGGGGGGATCCCTAGAAATTGGAAAGCTCGAAGCTTATCCGGATCAAACTGTTCAAACTGCTCCAGGTTCCCCCTTCGGGGGGATCCCTAGAAATTGGAAAAATTATCGATAAGCCTGTGGAATCAAATCTTCACAGATGACGTGGTTCCCCCTTCGGGGGGATCCCTAGAAATTGGAAAACGATCCCACCGGAAATCTCGGCGGGGTCCCACTGTTCGAGGTGTTCCCCCTTCGGGGGGATCCCTAGAAATTGGAAAACTCACCAACCCCTCTCAGGCATTGGTGTAAGGACGGGGTTCCCCCTTCGGGGGGATCCCTAGAAATTGGAAAAAGACCTCAATATCGAGGTCTTTACTGGGAAGCCCTAGTAAAGGTTCCCCCTTCGGGGGGATCCCTAGAAATTGGAAAGCTCACGTACAAGCTTAAGTGCAGAAGCCTATGCATTACTACCTCGTTCCCCCTTCGGGGGGATCCCTAGAAATTGGAAAGAATTACCGCATCCGTATGGTCAGCTCCGTTTGTGTACGGTTCCCCCTTCGGGGGGATCCCTAGAAATTGGAAAGTTGACTTCTATTCTCCTCATTAGCTCTAGCTTCTGCTGGGTTCCCCCTTCGGGGGGATCCCTAGAAATTGGAAAGACTATGTTGGACTGTACGCTGAATGCGTACATAACGTTATACTGGTTCCCCCTTCGGGGGGATCCCTAGAAATTGGAAAGACCTACAGGTCTCTAAGATGGTAAAAACCCGCAGTCTTGGTTCCCCCTTCGGGGGGATCCCTAGAAATTGGAAATGTGAGTTCGACGGGATCCCACTGTTCGAGGTCGGTGAGGTTCCCCCTTCGGGGGGATCCCTAGAAATTGGAAATACCCCGTTAATACGAATGCAGTCTGTACCAAATTGTTGGTTCCCCCTTCGGGGGGATCCCTAGAAATTGGAAAAGACCCAACTCCCCCCCAGCCCACCTAACAGCACTACGGTTCCCCCTTCGGGGGGATCCCTAGAAATTGGAAAAGAGCTCTTCTTTGAGTGGAGGCGGGCCATCCAGCGTTCCCCCTTCGGGGGGATCCCTAGAAATTGGAAACCACCCAGGATTATCTCCTGGGTGTTCTTTATTCCCTTTGTTCCCCCTTCGGGGGGATCCCTAGAAATTGGAAACAACTTACATACACATTAGAGTTGCTGGTACTGTATTTAATAGGTTCCCCCTTCGGGGGGATCCCTAGAAATTGGAAACAAACAAAGCTCTGCGCAGTCTGATTAGACTGCGTATCGAGGTTCCCCCTTCGGGGGGATCCCTAGAAATTGGAAACCCCAACACCCAGGTATTTCACCTGGGTGTTCTTTCTAGGTTCCCCCTTCGGGGGGATCCCTAGAAATTGGAAATCACGTCGTAGTAACAGAAGACTTCAAGGTCGACCCCAAATACAGGTTCCCCCTTCGGGGGGATCCCTAGAAATTGGAAATATCGACGGATCCCGACTACGTTTGGACCGTCGACAGCCGGTTCCCCCTTCGGGGGGATCCCTAGAAATTGGAAATCCCCCAGACAATCACCGCGTCTTCTGGAACATCAGCAGGGTTCCCCCTTCGGGGGGATCCCTAGAAATTGGAAACCTGCCAGTTGGAGGTTGAAATGGCCATCATGATCACAAAACGGTTCCCCCTTCGGGGGGATCCCTAGAAATTGGAAACTCATCTTCATAATGTACCTCCCTTTCGTGGGAAGAAAGTTCCCCCTTCGGGGGGATCCCTAGAAATTGGAAACCTCTCCCAACAAACCCCGGTCACCCCATAGGCGCCCAAGATGTTCCCCCTTCGGGGGGATCCCTAGAAATTGGAAACTCTATAAACGTGCCTGTATGAAAAGGCACGTAGAGGAACGGTTCCCCCTTCGGGGGGATCCCTAGAAATTGGAAACCTGCCTGATTGGCAGCCTTTGAAAGAGAACTAGATTAGCTGGTTCCCCCTTCGGGGGGATCCCTAGAAATTGGAAACTTCGTGGTAGGGAATGGCGAGCAGGTATCTTCCATCGGCGGTTCCCCCTTCGGGGGGATCCCTAGAAATTGGAAACTCCATATTCTTATTAACATAGCTATTAATTACGTTTAGTATTGGTTCCCCCTTCGGGGGGATCCCTAGAAATTGGAAACCCTTTATACATACTACTGGATATATGGGCACCGGCGTGTTAGCGGTTCCCCCTTCGGGGGGATCCCTAGAAATTGGAAACGCCAGGAATAATTGTCCCAATCGAAGCTGTACTTATCAAGGTTCCCCCTTCGGGGGGATCCCTAGAAATTGGAAACCACACCTGGGTGTTCTTTTATCCCTGAAAAGGGAGGTTAACTGGTTCCCCCTTCGGGGGGATCCCTAGAAATTGGAAACTACGCTTACAGCTTTGGTAAGAAACTCTATGAACCACCCAAGTTCCCCCTTCGGGGGGATCCCTAGAAATTGGAAACTTTAGCAGCCTCCCGATACTTTGGGAAACTTTCTCGGGCGGGTTCCCCCTTCGGGGGGATCCCTAGAAATTGGAAACAACCGTCAAGCTTCGAGGATTGGTGCTTCAATTACTCACAGGTTCCCCCTTCGGGGGGATCCCTAGAAATTGGAAACAGTCGATTTCTTTATCCCGGTAACTAAATAGTTTCCTAACCTGTTCCCCCTTCGGGGGGATCCCTAGAAATTGGAAACTATAACATCAACAACAGTGCTTGATACCGCAACGCGGGGTTCCCCCTTCGGGGGGATCCCTAGAAATTGGAAACCAGTTGCATGGAATCCTCCTCCCTCATCGGGATAGAAGTTCCCCCTTCGGGGGGATCCCTAGAAATTGGAAACATCTTGAAAGCTCTTGGTCTAGTTTAACTCCTCCTAGTTCCCCCTTCGGGGGGATCCCTAGAAATTGGAAACTTCAGGAAGCGGGTGGAGGTCACAGAAAGAGGGTTCCGTAGTTCCCCCTTCGGGGGGATCCCTAGAAATTGGAAACATCGCCATCTTTTTGCGGGCTCTGGCCAAGCTCTTCGGTTGTTCCCCCTTCGGGGGGATCCCTAGAAATTGGAAACAAGTGTAGGCTCAATCTAAAAATAAAAAGGCTACCTTGTTCCCCCTTCGGGGGGATCCCTAGAAATTGGAAACATTACTTCGTAGGCTAAGCCTACTCCGATTACGTTAGCAATGGTTCCCCCTTCGGGGGGATCCCTAGAAATTGGAAACTAGGGAGCGCATCGAGGACGAAATGAAGTTGGTCAATCAGGTTCCCCCTTCGGGGGGATCCCTAGAAATTGGAAACTCGCCTGCTTGATTTAGAATGAACGAATGAGGACAAGTTCCCCCTTCGGGGGGATCCCTAGAAATTGGAAACCCGCAAGTTTCTCATAACGGGCAGCTTACGCGAGGCCTCGTTCCCCCTTCGGGGGGATCCCTAGAAATTGGAAACAAGTTCCAGTAGTACTCACGGCCATTTATGGTGCGGACCGTTCCCCCTTCGGGGGGATCCCTAGAAATTGGAAACTTCCAGGCCAGAGCGGACTTCCTTATTCAGGGCTGCTCCTGTTCCCCCTTCGGGGGGATCCCTAGAAATTGGAAACAAAATTAAACTGAATCCCCTGGTCTGTACGCTGTATAGTTCCCCCTTCGGGGGGATCCCTAGAAATTGGAAACCTCATAGTGAGGGCGTTCACCTGGAATCTTGTAGGCGTAGTTCCCCCTTCGGGGGGATCCCTAGAAATTGGAAACTTTAATACAAACCATTTACTATTAGGAAATGTTGGCTGTTCCCCCTTCGGGGGGATCCCTAGAAATTGGAAACTCAGACGAAGGCTAACAGACATAAGCGAACCTCCAACGTTCCCCCTTCGGGGGGATCCCTAGAAATTGGAAGCAGATCATCAACTGGGAACAGACTAGCTAGCGCCTAAGGGTTCCCCCTTCGGGGGGATCCCTAGAAATTGGAAGTGCTTAGTAGGCACACTCCTGGATGGTGGGTAGAAAGGGGTTCCCCCTTCGGGGGGATCCCTAGAAATTGGAAGCGAAGATCTTCCACTGCCCGGCGAGCCTCCCGCATGGGTTCCCCCTTCGGGGGGATCCCTAGAAATTGGAATCTTGTTTACAGATAACTGCGGTAGAGTTAATTCTGAAAGGGTTCCCCCTTCGGGGGGATCCCTAGAAATTGGAATCCGTCAACCTTTTGTTGGCTAAGCCAATGGGGTTGAAAGGTGGGTTCCCCCTTCGGGGGGATCCCTAGAAATTGGAATACCGCATGGGAGAGCTTCCCATTCGTAATTATTACGAAGGAGGGTTCCCCCTTCGGGGGGATCCCTAGAAATTGGAAACGTGTTCGTTTACAACAGCCTAGGTGACTATATCGCCAGTTCCCCCTTCGGGGGGATCCCTAGAAATTGGAAACGTGTTCGTTTACAACAGCCTAGGTGACTATATCGCCAGTTC
>NZ_JANSIG010000012.1:35293-49886 GCF_047461975.1 Synechococcus sp. R55.3
CCCCTTCGGGGGGATCCCTAGAAATTGGAAACCTTCCCACTGCATCTCAGACAGCATACGATTAATCTCTGTTCCCCCTTCGGGGGGATCCCTAGAAATTGGAAACAAGGTCACCGGCGCTGCTCAAAGCGGCAAGGGCAGTTCCCCCTTCGGGGGGATCCCTAGAAATTGGAAAAGAAATTGGAAGCGAACTGAAGCTGGGCCTGGTTATCAGGCGGGCAGCGAAAACAACGGCTGAAACGCTCCAGAAATCGGCCTGCTGGCTGGGGAAAGTCTGGGAAAGTGAGGTCTGGATCCCCGGCAGCCACCGCTGCCCAAAAGTAGCGCAATTGTGGGGCCAAGGCTTGTGCCTGTTCCAAAGGCAAATTCAGCGGTGCGGAGGTTAAAAACTTAACCACCGCTGGTTCGCTGCGCTGGGCCATCCACTCCCGGGAGAACGCTTGCAAATCGGGCCAATCGGGCAGGGATCCCACCCGGTAGCTCTGGATATGGACTTGGATTCCGGTCTCTCGATCCGACCGGATCTCGACAAGGCGGTAGGGGTGGGGAAAGCTGACCAAAGAGCCGGTGGTAATGTCGTAAACCCCCCCTCGTCGGGCGATGTGCTGGATGTGCAGATGTCCGGTGAACACCAGTTGCACCCCATAAGCTTGCAGCAGCCGCCGCAACTGAGAGGCATTCTCCAGCATGTAGCGACGCCCCCAGGGATGGAGAGACTGCCCGCGCAGATGCTCGACCACGTTGTGATGCACCATCAGCAGCACCAGCTCTTCTTTGGCTGCCGCCAATTCCTTCTCCAGCCAGGCCAGTTGTTCCGGGGTTAGACACCCCACCAATTGACCCTGAGCATCGAAATGGTTGGAATTGAGGCCGATTAAACGGATCCCTGGCCGCAACAGCCGACTGTAATCCAAAGACTGCCCGTCCTCATAGCCAAAAGCTTGGTAGTAGCGGGGAAAATCAGCCAAACCGATGGAGCGCCCGTTGGCCTTGGGCTGGGGCACATCGTGGTTGCCGGGCACCACAAAAGCCGGAAAGGGCAGCCGAGCCAGCCGCTCCGCCAGCCACGCATGGTTTTCCGGCTCCCCATGCTGGGTCAGATCCCCCGGCAACAGCAGAAAATCCAAAGGCAACTGCACCAGATGCTGCAAAACCTGTTCCAGAGCCGGGATGCTCACCTCTACCAGGTGAAATCGGCTGGGGTGATCCCAAAGGGTGGAAGGGAGGGCGACGTGGGGATCGCTCACCACAGCAAAGCGGATCTGCACTGATTACTCCCCTTGACAACAGCAAGCAGACAAAGCCTTCGGCCCACCGGGGGGGCAAGCGCTTCTGCTATTCTGACATCCATCACGGGATCCCTTTATCTCAGGAGCACAGCATGGCGGCCCAGGTGATTACCATCGATCACCCTCTGGTACAGCACAAGCTCAGCCTCATGCGCCGTGTTGAAACCACAACCGCCGACTTCCGGGCGCTGATGCGGGAGATCAGCCTCTTGATGGCCTACGAGGTGACCCGCGATTTGCCCCTCAAGCTGCAGCCCATTCAAACCCCGATGGCCCCAATGTTGGCGCCGATGTTGGCGGCAGAGAAAAAGCTGGTGCTGGTCTCGATCCTGCGGGCCGGCCAAGGGCTCCTCGACGGCATGCTGGAGCTGATCCCATCAGCACGGGTGGGGCATATCGGCTTGTATCGGGATCCCCATACCCTGATCCCCATCGAGTACTACTTCAAGGTGCCCACCGATATCGAGGATCGTGAGGTGCTGGTGGTGGATCCGATGTTGGCCACCGGCCATTCGGCAGCAGCGGCTGTGGCACGCCTACGCCAAACTCGACCCAAGTCGATCCGCTTCATTTGCCTGGTGGCCGCCCCAGAAGGGATCCGATATTTCCACAAACAGAACCCGGATGTGCCGATTTATACCGCTGCTGTAGACGATGGCCTAGACGAGCACGGGTACATCATCCCCGGCCTGGGAGATGCAGGGGATCGCCTGTTCGGCACCCGCTGATACAAGAGTGCCATGCCTACAGCACCCCGTCCAGAACTGCACTACTGTTGTGATTGGGAAGTTGGGTTAGGCGCCAACAACTGTTCTCCTCGCAGCATGCGGGCAGCAGCGCTGAGCAGCTCTTCTTCCAGATAGGGCTTGGTGAAGTAGGCAGTTGCTCCCAGTTCCCGTGCTGTTTGCCGGTGCCGTTCTGCCCCCCGCGAGGTGAGCATGGCAACCGGAAGATGCTTGAAGTTGCTGTCTTCTCGCAGGCGGGTGAGCAGCTCTAGGCCGTCCATGCGCGGCATCTCAATGTCGCAGAAGATAAGGTCGCAGGGCAGGCCGCCGCGCAGCTTTTCCCAGGCATCCTGGCCATCCCGCGCCTGTTCCACCCGGTAGCCCACCTTCTGGAAAGACATTGAGAGCAGCTCCCGAACGGTAATCGAGTCGTCCACGATCAGCACCGTGGTCTGACGCACCTCTTCCGGGGTCGGCTCCTCATCCCGGTGATCCAGCCAGAAGCGGTTGAGATCCCGACGGCGACCGTGGGCTATGTCCACCAGCTCGATGATGTCGGCAATCGGCAGCACCCGCCCGTTCCCCAACACCGTTGCCCCAGAAATGCCCGGCGGCTTGGGCACAGGCCCGCGCAGTTGCTTGATCACGATTTCCTGCTCTTCCACAAAGCTGTCCACCTGCAGAGCAACATACTGACCGGCACTTTGCAGGATGACAATGGGAATGATGCCCTCATCCTGAGTGATGCTGTACACCTCAGAACGGCTGCGGCTGTGGCTGCGGCTGTAGGCCAGCAGATTCGAGAGGGGCTGGAAGGGAAGGCGCTGATCCCGCCAGAGAATTGAGGGCCGCCCCTGCTCATCCGGCTGAACTTCGTCGGCAGGAACATCCAGCATCTCCTCCACGCCATCCAGGGGGAAGGCGATCAGGGCTTTGTCGCTGACACACACCATGGCCTTGGAGATGCTCAGGGTGAGGGGGAGACGGATGGTGAAGGTGGTTCCTTTGCCCCGCACAGAATCCACTTGGATACTGCCGCGCAGATCGGTGATGTTGCGGCGCACCACATCCAAGCCAACCCCCCGACCGGCCAGATCGTCCACTTCGCTGGCCTCGCGAACACTGAAGCCGGGGTGGAAGAGAACGTTGAACACTTCGTCCTCGTCGGCTTGTTCCGCCAGCAGCCCCAACCTTTGAGCTTTGGCCTTGACTTTCTCCACCGGGATCCCGGCGCCGTCGTCCGAGACGATGATGATCGTCTGGTTGCCCTGATAGAAGGCTTTGACGACGATCTTGCCCTCAGGGGGTTTGCCCGCCCGGCGACGCTCCTCAGGGGGCTCGATCCCGTGAACCAGAGCGTTGTTCACCAGATGGGTCATCGGGTCATAGAGCTCCTCCAGGATGGCCTTGTCGATAAGGGTGTCGCGTCCCTCCACCACCAGGCTGGCCTGCTTGCCCGTTTTGATGGAGAGATCCCGAATGGCGCGGGGCAAGCGGTCGGCAACTTGCGAGAAGGGCACCATGCGCGCCCGGTTCAGGCCCTCTTGCAGTTGGGTGGTCACCTGGCGAAATTGGCGGGTAATCTGCTCTGCCTCATCCACGGCAAACTCGATGTCGGAGGAGGACTCGCGCACCCGCACGATGAGCTCAATGATCTCCTGGGCCAGAGCGTGGAAGGCCGTAAACTGGTCCATCTCCAGCTTGTCGAACTCTTGGCCGGAGGAATGGCCGCGCCTGCCTCGGGTGGATCCCTCGCCATTTCGACCGAAGCCCACCGTCACCGTGCCGCCATAGGCTGAGCCGCTGCGGCTGGAGAACAAAGCCGATTCCAACAGAGAGCGGTCATACTGATCCCGCATGCGCTGGCCCAGATCCCCTAGCTGTTGCACACGGCCCAGTAGGCCATCCAGAAACTGGCGCAGACGGGTTTGGTTTTGCTCCATGCTGTTGCGGATGACCACCAACTCTCCCACCAGGTTGTTGATGGAGTCGAGGTGACGTACTTCCACCCGCATCACGGGGTTGCTGAGGGCAGCAGCTCGCCGTGAGGTTGGCCCAGTCACCGCCGGAGCGGGAGCAGCAACAGATGGTGAAGGTGTAGGAGCAGCGGCAGGCGCTTTGGGAGCTACAAAGGGCTCCGCACCGCTGACGCGATCGAGATCCCCCAGGAGAGACTCCAGTTGGGCTTCAAAATCGCTTCCAGCCTCGCCCGGCACTGCAGCAGCAGGCTCTAGGGTGGGAGCAAATGTCTCCTCAAAAGCCGCCGCCGGTTCAGCAGCATCGAAAAGAGCTGCCAAATCGTCCAAACGGGGAGCCGGAGCAGCTTCCAGCGCTTCTTCCTCTGGGGTCTCAGCCTGGCCAACAGGAACAGCCAAGGATTCATCCTCTGCAAACAGGCTGGCCAACTGGCTTTCCAGGTCGTCCTCCGCAGGTTGGGGGGCACTGTCCTCCTCCACTGCAGCATCAAGCGGCTCTGGCTCGGACACGGGCGCTTCGGCCAGGCTGCTCGCTTGCAAAGCCTCTGTGTCGCCCAGGAAGGTGGCAAAATCCAAGGGGGTCTCTTCCTGGAGCGCTTCCCCTTCTGCCAAGAACCGGCTCAACTCATCCAGATCCACCTGGTCGTAGAGCTCCGCTCCGCTAGCGCGACCGCCATCGGCATCCATGGCCGAGAGGGATCCGCCGGCTGCCAGGCTCAGTCCTTCTGCGTCGGATTCCTGGCTAAACAGAGCATCGAGGCGGTCGAAGGAGATCTCCGGGGAAGGGGTGGCTGTCTCCTCAGCCGTGGGTTGCAGCTCCGCGAAAGACTCCTCCTGCACCGGGAACAGATTCTCCAGAAGCGCCCACTCTTGGGCTTCTGCTGTGTCCCCGGCTTCTGATTGGGTTAGCGGGATGGAGTCCTCCTCGAGGGTCTCACCGGCAAAGAGATCCCCAAGGCTCAGCTCAGCCCTGAAGTCTGGAATTTCCGATTCCGTCGGCTCGTTGGCCATGTCGGGTAGAGAGGCAAGCTCGTCCAACGTGGGGAAGGGTTCGCCAACAGCGAGATCCCCAAGCTGCTCAGCCTCGGCAATGTCCAAAGAAAATACGGAAGGTTCACCGACTTCGGGCATCGACCAAGCCGGATCGGCTTCTGCCGCAGGGGTGGGAAAAAGGCTTTCCAGGCTGTCTTCGGCAGCATCAAAGACAGCAGGGTCAGCAAACCCCAGGGATCCCACCTCGTCGGAACCCGACTCTGCCAGATGATCTGCTGGGATGGAAAAATCCTCCGGCTGGATGTCTGCGGGAAATTCAGCCCAAAGATCTGCTGCGATTTCCCCATCCTCAAGGGTCTCTTGAAGGGGTGGAGACGGCTCAGCCGCCCAAAGATCGGCCTCCGGCTCACCAGCGGGAACGGCCTCAACGTCAGGAAGCTGAGACCCTTCTTGCCGGGAGGCGCTCTCTACGGGAAGTTCCTCAATCTCGAATAGCGCCTCTACCCCAGCACTTGCGGCTGCGTCTGGGACAAAGCCGGATCCCTCGCTCATGTCCGCAGCAGCGCTCCGGTCAGTCGGCTCCTGTCCAGCATCCCAGGCGAGCTCAGCAGAGACAAACCCCTCTGTCTCTTCACTCACCACTTCGGCAAACAGCTCCGCTAGATCTGCCTCGGCTCTCTCCTCGTCCAACCTTGGGCTCAGATCCTCAAAGGTCTGGGAGAGGGGCTCAGGAGAAGGAGGGATCAGCTCTGTTGGGAACTCTTCAATATCAGACAGCGCTTCTGCGTTGGCGAACAGCTCGTCAAAGGCCGAGGTGGCTTCTTCCTCCAGATCCAAGGGGGTGGCATAGAGCTCCGCTCCGCTGGTGCCCGCTTCCCCAAGGGATGAGGTCTGCTCTGCCACCAGATCCCAGCTTGTCTCTGTGCTCTCCTGCTCCGGCAACCGGTCGGCTCCGAGCTCATCTCCATCAAAAGAGATCTCGGCGAGGGTTACCGCCTCTGGCACCGGCTCAGCTTCCCAGCTCAGATCGGGGGCAGCGCTTTCCTCCGCAGGGATCCCAGCAGCCGCAGCCCAATCCTCTGGGGCACCCCCAGGTTCTGGGAATGACGGCTCTGCCTCAGACCCCCAAGCAAGGCCAAGGTCGAAGGGCTCAGGGACTTCTGGCTCTTCAGGGGCTGCCGGAACAGGGCGGAAAGCCAGCAACTCAGCCGAGGGTCGGATGGTGTTTGCCGCTCCGCCGGCCAGAGCTTGGTGCGCTTGCTTCAGATCTCGCAGCACCGGCAGGGCCAGTTGTCGCAAATCCTGGCCGGGATCCGCCAAAATCTCGCCGATCAAGCGGGTCAAATCTGTCCAGCCCCCCAGTTCCAGAGCCGAGGATTGCCCCAAATCCTGCAAAGATTGCGCCAACGCTTGCAGGGCCGGTCGAGTGGCTGGGTCGTCGGGACGTTTGAAGAGTTCCAACATCTGGCGCAACAAGGCCGGGATCTGCTGATGCACCACCACCTCAAGGGGATCCGGCGGGGCAGGAGGGGCGGCAGGGCGAGCCAATTGTTGCAATTCTGAAGAAGGGGCAACCTGCTCAGGCTTGCCGGCCAAGATAAGCTGCTGCCCTTGCTTCAAATCCCGCAAGGCAACCAAAGCCAAAGTTCGCAGGTCGGCATCGGGGTTGCCCAGGGCTTGCTCGAAGGTTTCCGTCAACTGTTGCCAGCCCGCCAGATGATGGACTTGCCCGATCTCCTTGAGAACGGCGTTCGCCGCCACCAAACGCTCTCGGACATCTGCCTGATCCCGTTGTTTAAACAGCTCCAGCATCTGGCGCAACTGCTGCGGCACCACCTCCGCCATGTCCTGCTGCAGGGTGCGAACCGCCGGCGGCGAGACGGGAGCTGAGACAGGGCCCTCGCCGAGAAGATTTTGAATGTGCCTTTCGGTCTCTTGAAAAACCGGCTCCAATTCCGCCAGGGTGGTGTTGCTGACTTCCTGGGTGAGGCCGCGGGGGCTCTGCAGCTCCTCCAACAACATCGAAAGCCCATCAAAGGCCCGCAGCAGCAGGGTTTCCAGGTGCTGATCGACGGGCACTCCGCCTGGGCGAGAGCGAAAGATATTAAAAAAATCTTCCATGCGGTGGGCCGTCCGTTGGATACTGGTGAGACCCAGCATGGCAGCTCCCCCCTTGATGGAGTGAGCAGCTCGGAACAGCTCGTTGATCAGCTCGGGATCGCTCATGCTGTCCCGCAGGCTGAGGAGCACTTGTTCAATCGTTGCCAAGTGGTCGCGGGCTTCTTCGATGAAATAACTGAGGATCCGCTTCTGTGCTTCTTCATTCATGGCAGGAGGCCCTTCCTATAGCCCACAAGTTTTCATTCAGTAATAACAGACCGGACAGGGTGAGGCTCGCCTGGGCGAAAAGTCCGGCCAACAGTTGCAACAGGGGGATCCCACTGCCATTGAAGAGCGGGGACTTCTCCTTCATGGGGATCCTTGCCCCTAGAATGCCCTCAAAACAGCAAATTTGCTCATTCATCCCCAACCCGGAACCGACCGACAGAAGTTTGCAGCTCACGGGCAATGCTCACCAACTGTTGTAGCGAAGTTGCCACCTTCTGCGCCTCTTTAGAAGTCTCGTTGGCGGTCAACTCCACCGATTGCATCACCTGCGCCACAGAGCGAGAGGTTTCCGTCTGTTGCACAGTGGCCTGAGAGATCGCCCGCACCAGCTCGTCGATCCGGCGACTGACCTCGATGATCTCGTCCAGGCTGTTCTTGGCCTGCTCTGCCCGCCGCGTCCCCTCGATCACCAGTTGGGTGCCCTCTTCCATGGCCGTCATCACGTTGCTGGTTTCCGATTGAATCTGCAACACAATCTGCTCGATCTCCTTCGAGGCTTTGGCGGCTCGGTCGGCCAGTTGTCGCACTTCGTCGGCCACAATGGCAAAACCCCGTCCCGATTCCCCGGCTCGGGCCGCCTCGATACTGGCGTTCAGGGCAAGCAGGTTGGTGCGCGAGGCAATTTGAGAGATCAAAGCCACGATTTTGGAAATTTCCTGCGAGGATTCCGCCAATCGCTTCACTTTGCGGGTGGTTTCTGCCACGGTTTCGCGGATCTCCAGGATGCCACTCACCGTGCGATCCACAGCTTCTCCGCCTCGAGAGGCTGCTTCTGTGGCCTGGGCGGTCACGTTGGCCGCTTCGCGGGCGTTGCTGGCCACCTGTTGAATGGAGTCCGTCATCTCCTGAATGGAGTTGAGGGAGTTGGAGATCTCCTCCGCCTGGCGCAAAGCATCGGCAGAGAGGCTGCGGGCAAAGTCCTCGTTCTGCAAGGCGGCATCGTTCACGGCGGCAGCAGCCCGCTTCACCTGGCTGACAATGTCTCGCAGACTGCGAATGGTCAGGTTAAAGGAGTCGGCCACAGCCCCTAGCACGTCGGCAGTCACCTCTGCCCGCACGGTCAGGTCTCCACGGGCAGCTCCTTCCACGTCGTCCAGCAGGCGAATCACCTGGCGCTGTAGGTCTTCCTTAGCTTGCCCTTGCTCGGCAGCCCGCTGGTTCAGTTCGGTGAAGTTGGCTTCGATGGCAGCCGCCATCTGGTTAAAGCTGTCGGCCAAGCGCCCCAGCTCATCGTGGGTGTTGACTGTGGCTCGTACTGAATAATTCCCCTGAGCCAAGGCGGCAAAATGACTGGCCAGCTCTTGGGCGGTGGAGCGAACTTGTTTGGCACTGCCGGCTCCAAGGATAACCCCTGCTCCTGTGCCGATCACCCCACCTCCGATCACCCCGGCAATCAAGCGAGCTCCCCCGTTGGCCGGGATCCCAAGGCCAATCGCCAAGCCGGCAGCCAAGCTCACCGCTCCTTGGATAAGCGCTATGGCCAATTGCCGATCCGCAATCGGTCGGTTGGCGATCCCGGCAGAGGTTCTTGCCCCTTGTTCGCCTGCACTGGGGATGGGGAGTGAGGCCGTGGGCAGACGTTGAGGCTGCAGAACTTGGGCCGCTCCGCTACCGGTCTCCGCCATTGGGCTCATCCCCCCGGTCGCCCCCTCATCTGGGCGGAAGGCACCCACCGGCTCACCGCCATCCATGCCGGCAAGTTCGCGATCCAGGCTGTCTAGCTCGTCAAGCTCGAAGAGGGCAGAGCCGGGACTGGCAGTATCTTCATCGGGGGCAGGGATCGGCTCACTCATGGGGGCAGCCAATTCGGTCGGCAGGCTTTCTTCCAGGGATCCCCCTTCCTCTTCCTCAAAACCAGGCAGGGAGAAGCCCATCTCATTGGGAAAATCGGCATCGCTGGCCAACTGCGTAATGGAGTCGAAGTTGTCTTCTGGGGCTTCCAGATGCTCTCGACTGAACTCGTTGAGAAAGGCAAAGTCATCTTCGACCACCGGATCGGTTTGAGGCCCGCCCTCTTCCGAGCCTACCCGTCGCGAGGTGGCCGGTGGTGTTACCCGAGAATGGGTTGGCATCTGGTAAGATGAACCCAATGGATCAGCTCCCGGCATTTGCAGGCCGGTCTCAAAGGGATCCCCAAATCTCTCTTCTCCCATGAAGACTTCGCCATCGCCGCTAAGGCTGTCCGCCTCCAGCGGAAACGGATCTTGAGCGAAGGGATCCGACTCTTCTTCCCCCATCCCCTCGAACTGCAAGAAGGGATCGGCAGCAGGGAAAGCCTCTTCCGAAAAGGCATCCGACCCAGGTGCAAACTCATCTTGAGGGCGAAACTCGTCCGCTCTTGGGGAATCGGAAATGTCCGCCAGCTCCGGCGCCATTTGCAACAGCTCCTCTAGACCCTTCCGGGCCGACTCCAGCTCATCGGGATCGCTGGCCGTCTGTAAAATGGTGTTGTAGGTTTGGCGAGCTTCCAACAACTGCCCAGCTTGTTTTTGTGCTGAAGCCAGCAGCAGCTTGACAGCAGTATCTTGCGGTTGAGCAGCAGCCACTTGGTTGAACAACCGCACCGCCTGGACGTAGTCTCCCTGCCAAAAGGCGGCCACCGCATCGGTGTAGTCTCTCTGACTGTTCGCGCTCGGAACCATGGATCCTCCCTTCACTGCTTGGCTACCTCTGTTCACGCTTCAACACAGATGCAAACGGAACGCCCCCAACACCTCAGAACCTCTTAGAATAATAGATGCAGGCTATCTCTCCTTCTGCCCCCATTCGGTCAAGAATGCACTTTTCTGCCGCCCTCTCAAGGTTTGGCCACTATGCAATCTCACCCTTACGCATCAGCAGGGGATAGCATCAGTCCAGCTTTCCCCATTGTGAATGGAGTCAGCTTGGATCTTTGATAGGAACTATACACTTTCCTCTCGCCGAACTCACAGGGGGCCGCTTGTCAACCCCAACGATTGGATCGCAGGATGGCCGACTGATCCAGCAATGGCAAGCGCGATCCCGTTCCGGGCACCACCCATTCCCCTCGCAAAAAAGGAGCCATGGACTCAGGAGCCGTGAGGGCAGGCCGCACCAATTCAGTCTTCAGCCACTCCATGCCTACAATTAAATCCACAGCCAAGCCCATCAGCAAATCCTGTTGATCCATTACGGCCACCACAGGAATCTCGGCTCGGTCGATGTTCAGGGGCGGGCTGATCCCCAAAAACTGCCCCAGATCCGCAACCCAGACGATCTCGCCCCGCAAATTCAGCGTGCCCAGCAAAACCGGAGCGACATTGGGCATGGGGGTGATTTTCTCTGGGCCAATGCTCATCACCTCCACAACCGATACCGCTGGCAGCGCGAATTCCTCCCCGGTGGCAATCTTGAACTTTAGGAATAGCTCACCTTCGGGAGCCTCCATCTCCCGCAGTTCCTGGGTTTCATCCCCCATCAATAAATCCAGATCCCCCAGCATGATGCGCCCCCGCCTGTAACAGCTTTGTGGAGAGTTCGTCTCCGCCCACGCCCCCTGCCAAAATACAAAGCCCCCCAACTTTCCCAGAAGTCTCGAGGCAGAAAAGCGGTTCTCAACCTCTCAGCAATTGTTTAATCGTACCCACCAGCTCCTGGGGCTGGAAAGGTTTGGCAATGTAGGCATCCGCTCCCTGGCGGATCCCCCAGTAGCGGTCAAATTCTTCGCCCTTGGAAGAACACATGACGATGGGCGTTTTTTGGGTGAGAGGGTCGGCCTTGAGAAGACGGCACACCTCATAGCCGTTCATGCGCGGCATGACGATGTCCAGCACGATCAGGTCGGGTTTGTTTTGCTTCACCGCCTCTACGGCCTCCACCCCGTCTTCCACAGTCATCACCTCGAAGCCGTTTTCCTGCAGCAGCTTGCTGATCATCTCCCGCTGGGATTGGCTATCTTCCACCACCAAAACGCGACTCATTTCCGATTCATCTCCCGCAATTGATGTTTGATGGTCGCCAGGAGCTCTTGGGGCTTAAAGGGCTTGGTTACATAGGCATCCGCCTGGTTGCGCCTGGCCCACTCGATATCAAAGGTCTGGTCTTTGGTGGAACACATGACGATGCGAATGTGTTTGGTACTTTCATCCCCCTTCACTTCCCGGCATACCTCGTAGCCGTTCATGCGCGGCATGACAATATCCAGCACCACCACATCAGGCTTCTGCTGGCGAATGCACTCCATTGCCTCTACGCCGTCTGTTGCTGTGGAGACTTCCAAACCGTTCTCGGAAAGCAAGCTGGAAATGGTCTCCAGGTAGGTACGGTTGTCATCCACCACCAGCACTTTGCTCATCGCCGTCTTGCTCCTTTTGCACTCCCGCGCAACCGTCGGGCTGCTTTGACTGAGGTTTGCTCTTGTAACCTCACCTGGCTCCCTGGCTCCGGGCCGGCCATGCTACCCCTATTGTTTCGGTGAGGCCACTCTTCTGTCCAGTACTTCGCCTATAGTCTTCTGTGCCAACATTTTGGCTACCCCAACGCCTATTCGCCACCGCCCCGTTTGGGGGGAGGGCCCACGTAGGATTCGACAATGGTCAACAACTCCTTTTCCGCAAAGGGTTTGCTCAAAAATTCGTTCGCTCCGGCCATGCGGGCCTTAATCCGGTCGGTAAAACCATCCTTGCCGGTCAGCATGATCATGGGGGTTTCGCGGAACTGGCTGGATTTGCGCAACATGGCGCACAGCTCATACCCATCCAACTTGGGCATGGCCACATCGCAGAGAATCATGTCGGGGTTGAGAAGAAACACCTGTCCCAGCGCTTTGAGAGGATTGCCGATGGTGGTAACCTGGTAGCCCTCGTTTTGCAGGATGAACTCTACGGTTTTTTGGATGGCCATGGAGTCGTCGATGCAAAGGATGTGGCTGGGCTTATCGCTGGGTTTGAGGGGACGGCTGGGCTTGGGCTCCGCGATCAAGACGGGCTCGGACAGTTGAATGGCCCCTTGGCGGACGTAGGGATAGATGGCCTTGGCCACCGCCAGGGTGTCTCGACCCAGGTAGCGACCCATCTGGCGAATGCTGGTTTTGCCGTCTGACCACTCGCTCAGGGCTTTGAAGACGGGGGCGGGCAGGTTTTGCTGGAGCGGCAGGGGGTTGACGATGGTGGGAGCTTGGTTGGGAGCTTGGATGTAGGGGTGCAGCTTTTTCCACTCCTGCACTTGGGCTACGATCTCGGTGAGCAGGGGGGTAACGGGGAAGGTGGTCAATTGGGGGGCCAGGGGGGATCCGGCCTCAAAAATGAAGGAACCCTGGTGGAGGCTGAGCAGGTCGAAGAGGACTTCCCGCACCATGCCCAGCAGGATTTGCTTGCCCTGGTTGGGGTTGAGCTTGTGGCTTTCCAGCAAAGACCAGAGGCGGTTGTATTCGGGAGCGTTGACTGCAGCTTTGTGGGGAATTTGAATTTCCTCAAGGGCAGCTTCCACCTTGAACCGGCGCAAGTAGTCTTTGAGGCGGGCGATGTTCCCTTCTGCTTCAGAGGCGTAGATGATTCGTCCATTCAGGAAAAAGACAAACCAGTAGGCAGAGGGGCTGGCCTCTACGAAAAGCTCACCGGTGCGCTGGCCCAGCTCGATGAGCTGAAGGATGCTGCGGATATCGATCTCTTGTAGTTTTCCCTGCATGGGATCCCTGCCCGAAGTCCAGCAAGATACGACTATTATGACGCTAGTCTTCACGGTTGCCGCCCTGCGGCAAGGCTATTTTCGGGAATATTCGGGAACGCAGTTAAAGTCCAAAAAAGTTGTGGGTTGACTCGGGCCGAGCGTCTGCATTCCCCAGAGCATCTTCGGGATCCCGACAGGTTGCTCCCAGCCAGAGCAGAATGGATCCAGAGTATTCCCTAAAGCCTGGTTGCTGCAAAATCTATGCTGCCGATATTCACTGCCTGGGTGCTTGGCCCGCTGCTGGCGCTTTACACCATCTTGTTTGTGCTGCGCATCTTTCTGTCGTGGTATCCACAACTGGATACTTCCCGGTTGCCCTACTCGCTGGTGGTCGGCCTGACGGAGTTTCTGTTACGCCCGACCCGCCGCCTGATCCCGCCGCTGGGAGGTGTGGACATGGCCCCTGTGGTTTGGGTGGGCCTGGTTACCCTGTTGCGGGAGGTGTTGCTGGGGCAGCAGGGGCTGCTGACGATGGCTCTGCACTGAGAGCGTTTGTGTTAACAGTCTTTTATCAGAAAACTGGGTCTAAAACCCCGCCCTTAAGGCCTAGGGCCCGCTGACGCGACAGGGCGGCTCTTCTTGGTTTTGAATGTAGGCAACTAAGACTTGCAGGGGAGCACCACCCACACCTGATGCAAAGTAGCTAGGACTCCACAAGGCGGTTTTGCCGTAGGGCTTGGGAAACTTAGCCTGCCCGTACCTGCGGCTGGAGACTCCCTTGAGGGCGTTAACCATCTGGAAAAAGACCACTTAGGTGGGTAGAAAATCAAAAGATGAACATGGTCTGCTCCACCGTTAAACTCTAAAATCCCAAAATCCATCGATTGGGCAACGCTCTTAAATGCTGCCGCAATTAAGTCCAAACCTTAGTATCCTGCGTTTGTATTGGGTGACAAACACCAAGTGCGCTTGCAAGCTGGAAACGCTGTTGCGGTCTTTGCCACTCGGGTGGTGGTCTGCGATGGTTGTGGAGCAGTCCATGACCGGGATGAGGTGGCTTCTGAAAATATCGAGCAAGTCGGGATGGGGCAAAGCGCTCCGCGCCGCCAAGGCGAGCGCCCGACTCTAAAACGGAGGTGGAGACTATTCGCGCCAGCGGGACGGAGTCCTAGGTTGTGTTGATCTTTCATTTGAGCCAAAAGAGAGCACTGACGAGATAGAGAAAACTCAAGAAGTTCCTGGCCAATTTGTCAAAACGAGAACATAGATGCCGGTACTGCTTTAACTTATGAAAAAAGCATTCGATTAAATGCCTCTCTTGATACAGATGCTTGTCATAATGCCGCTGCGTCTTTCTATTCCTTTTAGGCGGAATAACCGCTTGAGCTTCCCCTATCTTCTCAATCAACTTATCCGCATCATATCCTTTATCCCCAATTACTTTGGTATCCTTTCTCTGCCAGCCCTCTATCAATTCTTCCCCTTGAGTAATATCGCTCTTTTCTCCGCCAGTTATTCTCAATTCCAGCGGATTTCCCAACCCATCTACACTCACATGAATCTTGGTGCTGTATCCGCCTCGGCTTCTCCCCAA